>NZ_CP019781.1:1687500-1762996 GCF_002022505.1 Bartonella sp. WD16.2 | reverse complement strand
ATAAAAAAGCGGCACCTGTTCGGTACTGATTTATTTGATAAATTGGAAAAAATTTAGGCGCTAAAAGCTTTTAAGCGTTTTGCTAAACACGACACTTTTCGCGCTGCAGTATTTTTATGAAAAACCCCTTTAGAAACCGCACGCATAATTTCAGGCTCAAAATTTTTAAATGCCACCTCTGCAGAAGCTTTATCACCGCTAGCTAAAGCATCATTAAATTTACGAATAAAAGTGCGAACGCGTGAACGGCGGGCCTTATTAACCTGCGTGCGTGCTGCGATTTTGCGCACTGCTTTTTTGGCTGAAAGCGTATTCGCCATCGTATCTTTCTCTTTCAACTAATCAGTAAAAATTAACTCGACAAAATATTTTACTGAAATAAACAAGTCTAAGCTCTAAAGCTGTCTATTATTGACACCCTTATAACGTAATCTGAAAACAAACGTCAATCAGATTCTCAAAGATGAACCTAAAAACCAGCAAGATACCTTTTTGAGATCCTAATTAATATACACTTTAAACAGATAAATTTTGTTCAAACTGCCAGATTACGCAAAACATAGTGCAAAATGCCACCATGATGCAAATAATCTAACTCATCCTCAGTATCAACACGACATAATAATGGCACAGTTTTCACCATTCCATCAGAAAAAGTGATTGTAGCTGTAGTTTTCTGACGAGGCTTCAAATTATCGATTCCTTCAATCGTTATTTGTTCATCTCCTTTTAAACCAAGCGATTGCCAACTTGCATCCGCTTCAAATACAAAAGGAACAATACCCATGCCAACAAGATTAGACCGATGAATACGCTCAAAAGATTGAGCAATCACTGCTTTTACACCTAGAAGATTAGTACCTTTAGCCGCCCAATCACGAGATGACCCGTTGCCATATTCAATACCAGCAAAAATAACGAGTGGGACTTCTTCTTGTTTATACGCCATTGCTGCATCATAAATTGTTGTTTCCTCTTTGGATGGATAATGAACTGTATAACCTCCTTCACGACCACTGGCCCCCAACATAAAATTACGAATGCGAATATTAGCAAAAGTTCCACGCATCATAACTTCATGATTGCCACGACGGGTTCCATATTGATTAAAATCAACCATTTTAACACCATGATCAGTCAAATATTGTCCCGCAGGAGAATCAATCTTAATAGAACCAGCAGGAGAAATATGATCAGTCGTAATTTTATCACCAAACAAACCTAAGATTCGTGCATTTTTAATATCTTCTAATGCACCAGGAACTTTCAGCATGCCGTCGAAATAAGGCGGATTACGCACATAAGTTGACTGATCATCCCAAGAATAGGTAACACCAGAAGGCACTTGAACTTTTTGCCAATTTTCGTCTCCCTTAAACACATCTGCATACTTCTCAACAAAAATCTTACGAGTAACATTTTCTTCGATAAATTCTTGTATTTCTTTAGAAGTAGGCCAAATATCCTTTAAGTAAACCAATTGACCATCTGAATCTCTACCAAGAGGTTCTTTGGTTAAATCTTTGCGTACCGTCCCCATCAAAGCATGCGCTACAACTAAGGGTGGTGAAGCCAAATAATTTGCTTGTACATCAGGTGATACACGCCCTTCAAAGTTACGATTACCTGAAAGGACTGCTGAAGTAATTAAACCATTATCGTTTATCGTTTTGGAAATCGCTGGTAGCAAAGGACCAGAATTCCCAATACATGTCGTACATCCAAACCCAACTAAGTTAAACCCTAAAGCATCCAAATCTTTCTGAAGACCTGAACTAAGAAGATAAGCTTCAACTACCTGTGAGCCAGGCGCAAGAGAAGTCTTAACCCATGACTTGGTTTTGAGGCCTTTTGCCACAGCATTACGTGCCAAAAGACCAGCAGCAATAAGAACACTTGGATTTGATGTATTCGTACAAGAAGTAATCGCAGCAATCACCACATCCCCATGACCGAGTTCATACTCCTCACCCTCAACCTTATAACGAGCATTTTGCCCAGTAGTCTTCTTATAATCCTGAACCAATGCCGTCTCAAAACCTTGACTCACATCTTCCAATGGAACTCGCCCTTCAGGACGTTTGGGACCAGCCATAGAAGGCACAATGCTTCCCATATCTAATTCAATTACATCACTAAAAACAGGATCAGATCCCGTCTCATCACGCCACATCCCTTGTGCTCTAGAATAAGCCTCTACCAAAGCAATCCGACTTTCATCGCGCCCTGTCATATTAAGATAGCGTATTGTTTCTTTATCAATTGGGAAAAAACCACAAGTTGCCCCATATTCAGGCGCCATATTCGCAATTGTCGCCCGATCAGCAAGCGTCATATACTCTAAACCAGGACCAAAAAATTCAACAAATTTACCAACAACACCTTTTTGGCGTAAAATTTGTGTCACCCTTAGAACTAAATCAGTAGCAGTTACACCTTCTTTTAGTTTTCCAGTTAAACGAAAACCAATAACTTCAGGTAATAACATTGAAACTGGCTGTCCCAACATGGCAGCTTCTGCTTCAATGCCGCCAACACCCCAACCTAAAACACCCAAACCATTCACCATGGTTGTATGCGAATCAGTTCCCACGCACGTGTCAGGATAAACCGTCTGACAATCATCTTTATCGTTCATCCACACACATTGCGCTAAATATTCTAGATTAACCTGATGGCAAATCCCTGTTCTTGGAGGAACAACACGAAAATTTTTAAACGCTTTCTGCCCCCATTTAAGAAAACGATAGCGTTCACCATTGCGTTCATATTCACGTTCAACATTTTTCTTAAATGCCATTGAATTGCCAAAATTATCAACGATAATTGAGTGATCAATAATAAGGTCAACGGGAATGAGAGGGTTGATTTTTTCAGCGTTTCCTCCAAGTTTTACCATAGCATCGCGCATTGCAGCAAGATCAACAATTGCAGGGACGCCAGTGAAATCTTGCATGAGAACACGTGCGGGGCGATAAGAAATTTCTGCACCAGCGCTGCCTTTATCATTTAACCAGTTAGCGATGTTTACAATATTTTCTTTTTTAACTGTACGACCATCTTCAAATCGTAGCAGATTTTCGAGAAGAACCTTCATGGAAAATGGCAAACGAGAAACACCTTTAAGGCCATTTTTCTCTGCTTCAATTAAACTATAATAAACGTATTCTTTGCCACCAACATTTAAAGTTTTACGGCAATTAAAACTATCAATTTGAGACATGATTGTTCATCCTTATAATTATACACTCATCCATTTTCCGGAATGAACAACACAAACTGCAGATATAAGTGCAGCTTGAATACAAACGCAATCACTTCCGCTATCCATTCCCCGCTTTCTTCGGTCAATTCGCAGCTCGATCCTAAAATCCATTCTATATCAACAACTGATAGAACACACACCTTATAAAACTATTCCTAGAACTATTCTAGACACAATTACATAAAAAACGTGTTTTTTATTTTACAATGTAATAAAAGTTATAAAAATAATAAGAATAACAGGCAATCACATGGTGTTATTAGGTAAAGATCTAGCAGCACGTAGGAATGAAGAAATTTTATTTCAAGGCCTTTCTTTTCGTCTACTCCCACAACAACTCATGACAATTACAGGCCCAAATGGTATCGGAAAATCGACATTATTGCGAATCATTGTCGGCCTTCTTGAAGCTACTGAAGGCCATATCATCTTTAAAGAACATACACAAACATATCCCTTAGCTACCGTATGTCATTATCTAAGTATTCAAAATGCCATGAAATCCTCCTTATCAGTTATTGACAATTTGCAATTTTGGGCAGCATTTTACGGTCAATATCTGCGTACTCCCCATGAAGCTCTTGCAGATGTTGGTCTCTCTGGTCTTGGGCACTTACCTTTTCGCGTTTTATCAACTGGGCAAAAAAGGCGCGTAGCTATTGCTCGTCTTTTGCTATCCTATCGTCCTGTCTGGATTCTAGATGAACCAACATCTGGTGTTGATAGTCATACTCAAATCATTTTTGCAAATCTTTTTCAGAATCATCTCAACCAAGGCGGTATGATTATTGCTGCAACCCATATACCCCTTGGTCTTCCAGAAAACTATACGATTGCTCTAGAGCATTTTCTACCCTTATAAAGAGAAAATATAAATGAAAGCATTATTCTGGCGAGATCTTAAACTAACCTTAGAAGCACAAATTTTTTCGCTAACAGAGCTCTTATTTTTTATTGCTGTTATTATGATTATTCCTTTTGCCATCGGGCCAGATCCAGATATTCTCGCACGAATAGGTCCAGGTATATTATGGCTTGGTGCTCTTCTAGCTAGCCTACTTAACCTTAATAAACTGTTCCAAATTGATCATGATGACGGAAATCTTGATCAACTTATCCTCGCCGCTCACAGACAAAGCTTAACACTTATTGTTTTTACCAAATGCTTTGCTCATTGGGCAGGAACTATGCTTCCTCTTATTCTTGCTACCCCTATTTTAGCATTTATGCTCCATTTAGATACTAAAACAACTTGCGCAACGGTGCTCACCCTTTTATGTGGAACACCTGCTATCATTTTTATTGGTGCCATTGGTGCAGCATTGGCAATATCATTGCCGCACAGTACTATTCTCACTTTCATTATTATTTTGCCATGGACAATTCCAATCATGATTTTTGGTGTTGCCGCTGCTACAGCCCCAATAATACCAAACATCTTTTTTACTGCCTTGGCTTTTCTTATTGCTTTCTCACTTTTTTTAAGTGTCTTTAGCTCTTTTGTCGCAGCTATAACATTGAAATATTTATTAGAATAATAAAAGATAATTGCTGCAAAACTAAAGTTTGCTTATTATAAACTTATGAATGAATTATTACGTCAAAAAAATACGAAGCTTTTTCTTATAAATTCAACTCGCTTTATGGAAATCAGTCGTGCTGTTTTACCTTGGTTAACCAGCGCAACAGTGCTTTTTTTTATTTTAGGGTTAGCCCTTATTATACATTCTCCCGATGACTATCAACAAGGTATTACTGTTAGGATTATGTATATTCATGTACCATTTGCGTGGCTATCTACAATTTGCTACATTATGATGAGTGCCGCTGCATTAAGCAGCCTGATTTGGAATAATTGCCTTGCTGACATAGCGCTCAAATGTAGTGCTCCCATTGGAGCAATCTTTACGGCTTTAGCCTTAATGACAGGAGCCCTTTGGGGACGCCCTACATGGGGAACATGGTGGGTATGGGATGCTAGATTAACATCGGTTTTAATCTTATTTTTTATTTATCTTGCTATTATCACGCTCGTTCGTGCTTTTGACAACCAAGTAAAAGCCGCACGTGCTACAGCAATTTTAACACTAGTTGGATTAGTTAATATCCCCATTATTAAATTTTCCGTTAATTGGTGGAACACGCTTCATCAATCAGCATCACTTTTACGTTCAGGTGGTACAACAATTGATGGCCCCATGCTATGGCCACTTATAACTATGATGTTTTGTTTTATTCTCCTATTTATCTTATTAAACTTAATGTCCATGCAAAATGAAATTACTCGTCGTCATATTCAAGCACTCCAAACTAAAATAACCCGTTGCACTTAATATTAAAACTTCTTTACTATGCCCAACTCAAATAATATGCAAAATAAACTTTCAGAAAATTTTTCCCAGCACATTGATCTTCTCCTTGGTACTCTTCACCATGAACAAACTGTCATTTTAAGTTACATGCTTTCTGCAATCACTCTCCTTTGTTTTATTGGGCATATTCTCCGTAAAGGAGCACATCAAAGAAAAATCTTGCAACAACTACAAGCAAAAGAGTTTATTTTGGAAGAAAAACGCAATGAAAATAACTCCATTCAAATTTAAAAAAAGTATATCTTTACCTATTTTATTTGGCCTGCTTGCACCATTTTTTCTCTTTCTTCTCCTGATTTTACTGCTCTTTAGCTCTATAAAAAACAAACACTCCAATGATCTTTCCCTCACCTCAAATATATTAATTGGAAAACCAGCTCCCAAAACTAACCTTCCTTTGTTAAACAAAGATGATGATTTAAATTCAGAGCAGTTTAAAGGACGCATAACATTAATTAACTTTTGGGGATCCTGGTGCCCACCCTGTCGCGAAGAACATCCCATCCTTATGAAAATCGCAAAAGATCACCGTTTTGACCTTATCGGGATTAATTTTAAAGATAATAAAGAAAATGCCAAACGTTTTTTAACTCATTTTGGCAATCCTTTTAAACTTATCGGTTTTGATGTTTCAAACCATACAGCCATTAACTGGGGCGTATATGGACCACCGGAAACCTTTGTTCTGGATAAAGAAAGTATCATCATTGCCAGACATATTGGCCCCTTAACATGGCAAATTTATCAAAAAGAAATTCTGCCCAAAATAGAAAAAGCTATAACTGTAGAAGAATCTTCCAACGATAAATTATTTATTTCACCTAAATAAACAATTTTAATCTTTCGGTGTTTTATTAAGAAATTAAACAAACAATTATTTTTGATTTAAGTCATTTCCATATTAGAGTGTACATCTTAGCTTTTTTACTAAGTCTTCAAATTAAGTTTGCACTCACCGTATGTCTAGTTTAGCTTTACTTTCTTGATATGCATTTTTTGTACAAGCACATACTTCATTTCTCAGATCACTATAGCTTGGTTAACACCACAGTCCGCTAAACATTGCTAATTCTATCTTATGAACCGTGACCTCAAACATTTTAATTAATCATGCCAATCTACTACAATAAGCTTTATTGCTGTAATATCAATAATAGCCTTAATTAACATATACAGCCAACAATTAACAAAGAATTCGATGAATAAGAAGTAATAAAACTGCTCAAAAACTAATAATAATTAATACACACAATCAGTTTCTTTGATAAAGCTATCAAAACTTTGCTCAAAGTTCCTATTACCTCCTTTTTAGGAAGAATTATTTATCGTAAAAATGCATCAAAAAATGAAAACGTAAATATTAAACACACCAGTTGAATGATGCAGTTTAGCTTTAAGAATCAAGAAAATATCTACAGATAAAAAACATTCATGGAATAATGAAATTTTGCCTAAATTTTGCGATGATTTATACACTCACTAATGCGTATTATCATTCGATAATAATCATAAAAGGTGAAACTTGAACCTAAAAAATTCCAATGAAAATTTCATATCCATTTAAATATATATCTTCAAAAAGGATTTCTTCTGTAAGATTTCAGATTTAAAAAATAATTTTTTATTTTTTAAACTAAAATTCACTTATAAAGTATAAATTCCGGTATAAGATAATATTTTAATTATATTCTTATTCGCCGTTTTTCCGATATTGGTTGAAACGCTATTTTGGCGTGAAAAGCACAATAAGGATTGCCTTCACCAGAATCAGCGCCACAAAAATGAAAATCTGATGACAAAGGATCTCCAACTGGCCATCTACATGTATTTTCACTCAGTTGCAAAAGATTAAGATGACGTGAAATAGGAACAACCACTTTTGATTGCTCTAGAACATCAGCTTGTGTCACACCCTCAGCTATAAAATCCATTTTCAAAGCTGTTGCCCCAACACTGCAAGAAATAGCATTTTCTGGGACTACAGAGGATGCAGCACGACGCACTCGCGGCATTGATGAACCAACACCTGCTGCTGTTTTTTGTACACGCGATATCACAGGGGTTGTCTTACCACGCCCTGGCAATTTTAGCCGGTGCACTTTACCAATCACTGCATTTCTGCTGACCCCACCCAGTTGAGCTGCGATTTGACTTGCACTTAGACCCTCACTCCAAAACTTCTTAAGAAGTTCAACGCGTTCACATGTCCAGCCCATACAAGAACTCCTCTCTGATTATATCATTGAAATGCATCTTATTGCATTTTTAAATGTCTTAACTTTATTTTAAATAAATCTTTATATTTTAAAATCAGGCGCAAAAAGATCTTATCTGATCCGTAAATTTACAAACGTAAATATAATCTCGTTTACCTATTTAGACTATAATATGCACTGACTCTATGACAAGAGCCTTTGCCTTTTGAAATGTCTTTTTAAAAAGTTTTCCCCAACTTGCGAATCAATTATAGATAAAATTCTTTCTTTTGCTCCAATCTTTTCATTGTAAACATATCTTTTAGAAAGCTTAATTGATTTTTTATTAGTTAGCGCGATAGTTTATCAATAATTTTGAAGTACCGATTACATTTATTGATAAGTGTAGCATTATTTATTCATCAGACTACGGTGCTTAAGAAATAAAGGAAATAATGATGGGAAGCACCTCTACACAATCACTTTATAATAGTTTTGCTCGACGTAATTTGTGTTTTAAACAAGGCGATGGTGTATGGCTTATTTCCGACAAAGGGGAGCATTATCTTGATTTTACATCTGGCGTTGCTGTTAATATTTTAGGATATGCTCACCCAAAACTAATTGATGCTCTTAAAATAGAGGCTAAAAAACTTTGGCATATCTCCAATCTTTTTCAATCACCTGAACAAGAAGCTCTTGCTACGCGTCTTTGTGCAAATAGTTTTGCTAATAAAGTTTTTTTCTGTAACTCTGGTGCAGAAGCATTAGAGTGTGCATTTAAAACTGCCCGACGTTATCACTATGCACATGGTCAACCAGAACGTTTTGAAATTATTACTTTTGAAGATGCATTTCATGGTCGCACACTTGCAACACTTGCTGCCAGTGGACAAGCAAAATATCTTGAAGGTTTTGGTCCTAAAGTAAGTGGTTTTATTCAAGTTCCCTTTGGGGATGAAAAAGCTTTACGTAATGCTATCAATAAAAATACTGCCGCCATCCTTATTGAACCCATTCAAGGAGAAGGAGGGCTTCGAGTAGTACCCCTTGAAACTCTAAAGCTTTTACGCAAACTATGTGATGAAAATGACTTGTTATTGATTTTAGATGAAGTTCAAACTGGTATCGGACGGACAGGTAAACTTTTTGCTTATGAATGGAGTGATATTACACCTGATATTCTCACTCTAGCAAAAGGATTAGGTGGTGGCTTTCCATTAGGGGCTTGCCTTGCAACAAATAAAGCTGCAAAAAGCATGATACCAGGGACTCATGGCTCAACTTTTGGAGGCAATCTTCTTGGTATGGCTGTTTGCAACAGTGTTCTTGATATTGTGGCAGAACCTGATTTTCTTAATCATGTTCAACACGTAGCCCACCAGCTAGAACAAGGGCTTTTAATTATTCTTGAAACTTATCCTGATGTTATTTGTGCAGTTCAAGGAAAAGGCCTTATGCTAGGTATTCAGTGTATTATCCCTCAAAATGAGGTTATCACTGCATTGGAAAATGAACATATTTTAAGTGTTAGTGCCGGCAATAATTTTGTGCGTTTCTTACCTCCTCTCATCATAACTGAAGAAGAAATACGTGAAGGTCTGCACCGTATTGAAAAAGCAATTACTCACCTCTCACGAACTCATAAAAAATAAAAATAAATTGTAATCTCATGATAAATGCTCTTCGCCATTTCATTGACTTATCCATTTTAATCCTGCAAACAGCACGCGCTATCATCGATTATGCCGCAATCCTTAAAACAACTTTCAAAACAAGGCAAAATTCAGAATTTTTTGTTGGTAAAACATCGGCAATGATTTTTGAAAATCATCCACACGTACTCGCATTTCATTTGATATCGGCATGCGATAGCTTGGTGGAAAAACGTCTATGTTAACTGATTCAAAGATACAACTTAGTCATAGTGAAACCATTTCTGATGCAGCACAGATATTATCGTGTTTTGTAGATATCATTACACTGAAAACTACAGCACATCATCGAATGCTTAAATTAGCACAATATGCCCAAATTCCTGTAATTAACGCCCTCACAGATGGTACACATCTTTGCCAAATTCTAACAAATATTCTTACTTATGAAGAATATTGTGAACCAATTTCCGGTAAAATATTTGCTTGGATGAGAAACGGTAATACGGTAATAATGTTCTTCGCCCCTTAATCAAAGCAAAAGCCATTTTTAACTTTCACCTATGCATTGCCACACCCAAAGGTAATGAACCGCAAACAAAATATATCGAGTGGTCATGTGAACGAGGTGCTCATATTACATTTACTAACGATCCCCAAAAAGCTGCAGAAAATGCTGATTGCATTATTACCGATACATGAGTTTCCATGGTGCAAAAATTTCGTGCCCGCAGTCATTCTATTTTTAAGCCCTATCAAGTCAATGAAGCTTTAATGAAATTAGCCAAAACGCTCTTTTTATGCATTGTCTTCCTGCTCACCGTAGTGAAGAAGTCGTAAATACTATAATTGATGGACCACATTCTGTCATTTTTGATGAAACCGAAAATCGTCTCCATACCCAAAAAGCGATTCTTGCTTGGTGTTTACATGACGCATTTTTCTCTGCACAATAAATTATTCAAATAAATCATAAAAAGTCAAAGATATGAACGTTGAAAGCGAAAAAACCAATAATGAGACTTATTCTAATAATATCTGCTTGAATGGAGATGACACTGTTATTCCCTTTCAAGTTGAAGGACTTGATGTGCGTGGACGTATTGTACAACTTGGAGAAACTGTCAACTCTATTCTTACAAGCCATCAATATCCTGAACCTGTCTCTTATCTTTTGGCAGAAGCTTTAGTTTTAACCGTCTTACTTGGAACTTCACTCAAAATTGAAGGGAAATTTATCTTACAAACCCACTCTGATGGACCAGTAAATATGCTGGTATGTGACTTTACTACTCCCTCTCAGTTACGTGGTTACGCTCGCTTTGATGAAAAAAGTTTAAAACAAGCGATAACCAATGGACAAACATCTTCAGAAATGCTGCTTGGAAAAGGAACCTTAGCATTCACTATCGATCAAGGTCCCCATACGAAACGCTATCAAGGAATTGTCGCATTAGCTGGATCAAATCTACAGGAAGTTGCCTGTACTTATTTTGATCAATCAGAACAAATCTCCACGGATATTCGTTTAGCAGTCGCCGTGTTAACCAATCATGATCACCAAGGAAAATTAACAAGAACCTGGCGAGCAGGGGGTATTTTAACTCAACTTTTGCCCCAGGAATCACCCCATTATAAAACGCATATAGCACATCAACAAGTAAAAGAAACTAAAACTCATGCCCAACTTAAAGATCAATGGCAAGAAGTTAAAGTACTCACTAAAACCATTGAAAATGAAGAACTTACAGACCCTCAAGTTGGTCCTAAACGGTTACTGTTCCGCCTTTTTCACGAACAAGGCGTTACAGTTTTTAAAGCATCTCCTATTGTGGCTCAATGTTCTTGTTCGCGCAAAAAAATTAAAATGATATTAGATAAATTCTCTACTGAAGAACGCGCTCAAACAGTTCAAAACCAACAAATTTCAGTCACATGTGAATTTTGTTCAACAGTCTATTATTTCAAACCACAAGAATTTTCTGAAACAGAACACAAATAATTTCCACTTATAGCAAAAAAGAACCGTTTCTTCTTAATTCAACAACAAACATGATTTGTATAATTTTGCTAAACACAGCATTATAAACTATTTCCTCTTATATAAACTGCGTAACCGGACATAAAGTGCGCCATTTCCACCATGCTGACGAGAAGCTTTCTCAAAAGCATGAATATAATATTGAAAAATTGGTGTTGATAACCAATAAGGAACATACTGATATAAAACGCCATTACTTCCATGTGATTGACCTTTGCCTGTAATCACTAGAACATAGCGCAATCCACGTTGCTGAGATGATTGTAAAAATTTTTTCAAGAAAAAATAGGCTTCATCCTGTATAAAACCATGAAGATCAATACATGCCTCAATAGAATAATGACCTTTTGCAATTTTACGATGTGTTGTACGATCGAAAAAATATATTTTTTCTGTTTGTTCTAGCATCCCTCTACTGTTTTTAACCATTGTTAATCGTTTTTGATTTTGTTGAGAGAATGAAAAAATATGTCTTTCTTGCAGTTTTTTATGTTTGGTATTTTCAACATCTTCTCTCATAAAAGGAGAGCTCTCATCATGAAGTGGTATCGTAGTACGACAAACTTTCTCCCACAAAAAGCTATCTTCTAACATCAATAACTTATGCCTCTTCTCCTCTTGACCTTTAGCCATTTTGACCCTGCAATTTTCCTTGAATTTAATTAAAAAACTCAATAAACGAACAATCGTTTTAATCTCCATCTTCTGTTGCAAAAAGTTTCCAATTTGGATCTTGTGATAAACTGTTGCGAACAAAGGTCCAAATATCTTTAATTTCTACAATAGCTTCAGGATCACCATCTATACATTCGTCTTGCTTATTATAAGTTACAGAAATAATTTCACTAACAATACGCACAGTTAAAAACTCTTCATTTTTTTGCATTTCTGCTGCAACAAATTCAACTTTATTAATCCCAACAAAAGTAAATTTGACTTTCTCCTCTCTTTTTTCGCGCTGCTCAATAGCTGCACAAAAACTTTCAAAAACATCTTGAGAAAGCAACTTTTTAAGTTGATCACGATCGCCTTGTGCAAAAGCTACCATAATCATCTCATAAGCAATTTGAACACCATTAACAAAAAATTGAGGAGAAAAATTAGAATCAGCCTGACAGATAGCCCGCAAACCATCATTCAATGCGCTCCCTTCTGGTGCAATTGCATCGATTTCACTAAAATCTTTCTTTCGCGCATTAACCTGATGAGGAAACGAAAAACTATGATCGACTGTTTCTGTTTCAATCTGCTTTTTAGAACAACCAGAATAAGGGTCAAAGGGAGGCCTTTCAAAACCAGTCCGCTTTCCTAATACATTACGCAGTTGCATAAAAACAACAACCATAATAACAAGAGCTATTACAAGTACAACATCAAATTCCATGGGTGCTGTCAATCTCCAAACCTAAAGTGATCTGCAATAAACATTACAGTTAATATTATTTATCAATTAATATATAAATTAAATAAATCTACCATTCAAATAGTGTTTATGGTCTCTAATTTAAGTTGAAAAGAAACTATATATAAATTTTCCTATAAAAACCTTGAGAAGGGAAGTTTCGTGTGACAAAATTTTATCATATAAAGCCTCGCTTTTTTGTGGTTATTGTCCTTAGCATTCTTTTTGTTGAAATTGCCGGTTTTATTGTTGTTGGAAATGAAATCGGAATTTTAGCAACTTTGAGCTTAATCCTTTTAACAATGATAATTGGAAGCATTTTATTACGTATTCAGGGTATTAGCCTTTTCAAAAATATACAACGAGAGCTTATCCAGGGGACTATGTCAGAATATTATATAGCTGATGATGTCCTCATTATTATTGGCGCGATTTTACTTATTTTTCCTGGTTTTGTAAGCGATATTTTAGGAATATCACTTCTTATAAAACCTATACGTACTTTTGTCCGTTTCTTCTTTTTATCATTAAAAAATAAAATTAATGCTAAAACAAGTACCAATACCCAAAATGAATCTGAAAAAATAATTGAGCTTAACGCAGAAGATTATCAAAGCTATAATATCAAGGAATCTCCTTGGCGTATAAATGATGATCATTAAAATATAAAAAAGCTACAACAAACATAAAAAATAACGAAGATAAAAAGAACGTTTCTTGTAACCTTGCACAAAGCATGGTAACCACTTTATTTTGAAACCTGAAAAATATATGCATTCCATATGAAAGGTATTTAATATGGCCGAAGGTGAAATAAATAATAAAAACGCAGGGCCAGTTTTTGCTGTATTGACTCAGTACTTAAAGGATTTTTCATTCGAAAATCCAAACGCCCCTCAGTCATTGCGTTCGCGAGAAAAAGCACCGCAAATTGATATTAACATAAATGTCGATGCCAACCCAGCTGGCAATGATAATTATGATGTAACCTTATCACTTTCAGTCAAAGCCTTTGATGATGCTGAAATATTATTTCATGTAGAATTGATTTATGGTGGTATTTTCCATATTAAAAATATTCCACAAGAACATGTTATGCCATTGGTTTTTATTGAATGTCCCCGTCTTTTATTTCCCTTTGCTCGGCAAATCATATCTGATTCTACTCACAATGGTGGTTTTCCACCCTTACGTATCGATCCTATCGATTTTGCAGCTTTGTTTCAAAAGCGTATTGCTGAAGAACAAAAAAATAACTCAACACAATCATCTTAAAAAGAGTTTCAAAACAAATGTGATCTATTTTTGGTTTTTTAATACCAAAAAGATTTTAAAATTTCAGTTTTTTCTTTCAAACAATTTTTGCTGCATGATAAGCTGCCAGTGTTGCAATATTGACGATATTTGTATCGTGTCCACTAAACGGCACAATTTGGACAGATTTTTTTAACCCAATTAAAATGGGGCCAATAATGGTTGCTTGACCAAGCTCTTGTAACATTTTACTTGCAATTGAAGATGAATGATATCCAGGCATGATCAAAATATTAGCAGGCTCTGTTAACTTCATAAAAGGATATTGCTGCATTAGTTTAGGATTGAGTGCTATATCGGCACTCATTTCTCCATCAAATTCAAAATCAACCTTACGTTCACACAAAAGACTGACAGCATCCTGGATATGCTGAGTAACCTGCCCTTTCATATACCCAAAAGTAGAGAATGCTAAAAATGCTACCCGTGGCTGATATCCCAACCCACGAACAAAAGAGGCTGTTTGTTCAGCTATGTCAGCAAGTTCTTCAGCATTAGGATGTTCATGAATAGCTGTATCAGCAATAAACACAGTTCGTTCACGACAAATAGCCATTGAGATACCAAGTAACCGTTCTTTTGGTTTTTCATCAATTACCCGGCGTATATCCATTAAAGCTGTTTCATAATTTCGTGTTACTCCTGTAATCATTACATCAGCATGGCCCAATGCTACCATACAAGTAGCAAAATAATTGCGATCATTATTAATGCGGCGATGACAATCTCTCAACAACCAACCTTGGCGCTGCATTTTTTTATAAAGATAATCAGCATAAGCGTCCGTATAACGGGATAGCTTAGCATTAACAATAGAAATACCTTCACGTTCAAGATCAATTCCAGCAACAGCAGCAGTACCTTTAATCTGCTCTTCACGACCAATCAAAATTGCTTTACCCAATTTTTGATGAACATAGGAAACAGCTGCGCGCATTACCTGTTCTTCTTCTCCTTCTGCAAAAACAATTTGTTTTGGCGTTTGACGAACACGATTATAAATACCACGCATCGTGGATGCAATGGGATCACGCCTAGCATTTAAATCACGCTCATAAGCCTCTAAATCATCAATATGCTTCCTTGCAACACCACTCTCCATTGCTGCTTTTGCCACAGCAATTGAAACAACTGTAAGCAAACGTGGGTCAAACGGAACAGGAATAATATAATTTGGACCAAATTTTAGCCGATTTCCATGGTAAGCTTTCGCAACGCTATCTGGTACATTCTCATGCGCTAAACCTGCAATAGCTTTCGCTGCAGCAATTTTCATACTTTCATTAATAACCGTCGCACGCACATCAAGTGCACCACGAAATATATATGGGAAACAAAGAACATTATTAATTTGATTGGGATAATCCGATCGACCTGTTGCTATAATAGCATCATCACGTACTTGCATAACCTCTTCAGGTGTAATTTCGGGATCCGGATTGGCCATAGCAAAAATGATCGGTCGTGGAGCCATTGACTTGACCATTTCACGGGTTAGTGCGCCTTTAACTGAAACTCCGAAAAATATATCAGCCCCTTCTATCGCTTCAGCAAGAGTACGTTTATCCGTTTTTGTAGCATGAGCAGACTTCCACTGATTCATCCCCTCTTCACGACCTTCATAAACAACGCCTTTAGTATCACATAATAGAATATTTTCAGGTCGAAAACCCATTGCTTTGATGAGTTCAATACAAGCAATCCCCGCAGAACCAGCGCCATTGCAAACCAACCGCGTATTATTCATATCACGCCCAGTTAAATGCAAAGCATTGAGAACACCAGCAGCTACAATAACTGCTGTTCCATGTTGATCATCGTGAAAAACAGGAATATTCATTATCTCCCGCAAACGGCTTTCGATAATAAAGCAATCCGGTGCCTTAATATCTTCAAGATTAATGCCACCAAAAGATGGTTCCAAATGACGCACTAGATTGATAAAACTTTCTGTATCGTTTGTGTCAATTTCTAAATCAATCGCATCAATATCTGAAAAACGCTTAAAGAGTACTGCTTTTCCTTCCATCACTGGCTTAGATGCCAGTGCCCCTAAATTTCCTAAACCTAAAATAGCAGTCCCATTTGATATAACAGCAACAAGATTGCCTTTTGCTGTATAATTATAAGCCAGTGCTGAATCGTGAGCGATTTCTTTAACCGGAACAGCCACACCCGGCGAATAAGCAAGTGCTAAATCACGCTGAGTTGCCATAGACTTTGTTGCAACAATTTCAAGTTTTCCCGGCCGACCACGACTATGAAAATCAAGAGCTTCTTGTTCGCTTGCACTATAAGCTTTTTTATGCGTTTTTTGATACTGTTCACTTTTTTTCATTTTACTTAATTTTTCTCCAAAAACAGTATATATTCTGCTTATTAACGAGCGCAATTATTTAATTTTAAAATTTGATTCATATGCTAAAAATCGCTATGCTTTTCTTAAATAGATAATTCACTATACGTTTCAATTTAGAGATAATGAAGATATGCATCGAAGTAAATAAAAAAGGGCGTAAAAACCTATATCAAAGGAAATGGGCACGTCAAAATGACAGAAAAGACTGAAAAAAATAATTTAATCCCACAGTCTGCAACTGCACATCAAGAACGCCTTACACCCATGATGGAGCAATATATAGAAATCAAAGCAGTTAACAGTGATTCTCTCCTTTTTTACCGTATGGGTGATTTTTATGAATTATTCTTCAATGATGCAATTGAAGCTTCGCAAGCTTTAGGAATCACTCTCACAACACGTGGCAAACATTTAGGCGAAGACATTCCCATGTGTGGTGTTCCTGTTCACTCTGCAGACGATTATTTGCAAAAGCTTATCGCTTGTGGCTATCGTGTTGCTGTATGTGAACAAACAGAAGATCCTGCAGAAGCAAAAAAACGCGGCTCAAAATCCGTTGTTCAGCGTGATGTTGTACGCCTTGTTACACCCGGAACCATAACAGAAGAAAAACTCCTTGATCCAACGCGCGCAAATTATTTGATGACGCTGGCTCGCACCAGAACCAATGATAGAAAAGAATTTGCCCTTGCTTGGATTGATATTTCCACGGGCATATTTCGTGTTACACAAAGTCATCCTGAAAAACTTTTGACAGATATCATGTGTGTAGACCCACAAGAAGTGATTGTAGCTGACTCATTTTTCCATGATCCATCGCAAAAATCGCTCTTTAATGCTCTTGGTCGTATCGTCTCACCTCAACCACTTAGTCTTTTTGATACAATAACCGCCGAACACGATATTTGCAGTTATTTTAAAGTATCAACTCTTGAAGGCATTGCAGACTATTCACCTGCAGAACTTTCAGCAATCGCTGCAGCTATCCGTTATATTGAAAAAACGCAAATCACTCATCGTCCCCCTCTTATGCGACCTGAGCGCCAAAATGAAAGTGCCACCCTTTTCATTGATGCAGCTACTAGACTTAACCTCGAACTTATTCGCACCACATCTGGACAACGCGATGGGAGCTTACTAAAAACTATCGACCGTACCGTCACAGGAGGTGGCTCACGTCTTCTCGCTGACCGCTTAATTTCCCCGCTTACTACTCCTGCAACCATCGATAGACGTCTTGATTCAATCACCTTTTTTCTGAGCAATACTTCCCTTTCAAAAGCTATTCGTATTATTTTGAAAGGGGGAGCAGATATGCCGCGCGCAGTTTCACGTTTAGCTCTTGGCCGAGGAGGACCACGTGATATAGCTACAATTCAACGCGGCTTTGAAATTATTAATGAGCTTAATCAGCTTCTAAACAATGAATTGCCTCCCCAAGAAATAAGTGACGTACGAGAAGTATTCTCAAATTTACCCATTGCTTTGTACACTCAATTAGAAAAAGCATTAGCCGATGATCTTCCTCTTCTCAAACGTGACGGCGGTTTTATTCGTCCCAATTATCATCAAGAATTAGATGAAACCCGCAGTTTACGTGATGAGTCCCGTCGTGTCATTGCTGAACTTCAAGCACAATATGCTCAAGAAACAGATATTAAAACGCTTAAAATTAAGCATAATAACATTCTAGGATATTTCATTGAAGTCACAAGCTTACAAGCTTCAGCTCTCACAAATACCCCACAATTAAAAGCACGTTTTATCCACCGGCAAACAATGGCAAGTGCTATGCGCTTCACCACAACAGAGCTTGTCGAACTTGAAAGTCGTATCGCTCATGCAGCAAATCATGCAATGACGCTTGAATTAGAAATCTTTGATACACTTGTTAATGAAATTACCACACACGTTGATTTTATTCGTAAAGCTTCTGAAGCACTTGCTGTCTTAGATGTATCCGTTGCTTTAGCTCATTTAGCTGAAGAACAAGGATATTGTCGTCCCAAAATTGACGACTCACTTACTTTTCAGATCATTGGGGGACGCCACCCTGTGGTAGAACAAGCATTACGAAAACACGCAACAGAATCATTTGTTGCTAATGACTGCGATCTCTCTGTACAACAAAATCACCAATATGCAGCAATTTGGTTATTAACGGGCCCAAATATGGGAGGAAAATCAACTTTTTTGCGACAAAATGCTCTCATTGCTATTATGGCACAAATGGGCTCCTTTGTTCCAGCTGCTTCAGCTCATATTGGTGTTGTTGATCGTTTGTTTAGTCGTGTTGGTGCTTCTGATGATCTTGCACGGGGACGTTCGACTTTTATGATGGAAATGGTCGAAACAGCAACCATTCTCAATCACGCTAGTAATCGTTCTCTTGTTATTCTTGATGAAATCGGGCGAGGTACATCAACCTTTGATGGGCTTTCAATTGCTTGGGCAGCAGTTGAATATCTCCATGAGGTAAACCACTGTCGTGCCATCCTTGCCACACATTTTCATGAAATGACAGCACTGACTAAAAAACTCAACCGT
This sequence comes from Bartonella sp. WD16.2, assembly GCF_002022505.1. Classification (NCBI taxonomy): domain Bacteria; kingdom Pseudomonadati; phylum Pseudomonadota; class Alphaproteobacteria; order Hyphomicrobiales; family Bartonellaceae; genus Bartonella; species Bartonella sp. WD16.2. The sequence continues at coordinate 1,743,846 of NZ_CP019781.1, read as the reverse complement.
CTTCATAATGTAACAATGAAAGTTAAAAATTGGAATGGTGATGTGGTCTTTCTACATGAAGTCACTAAAGGAGCTGCTGACCGATCCTATGGAGTACAGGTTGCAAAACTTGCCGGACTTCCCACAGCAGTTATCACTCGTGCTACAGATGTTCTACACCAATTAGAAAAAGGTGAAATGGCTGGAAAAGGAAACAAATTAATTGATGACTTGCCGTTATTTTCTCCTCAAACAACATCACCCACAACTGAAGAAACAGACAAATATTACGCAATTAAAGAAGCTTTAAATAATATTCACCCCGATGAATTATCACCTAAGGATGCGTTAGAAGAGCTCTATCGCCTTAAGCAGCTGAATACACACTGAATCTTTCATAAACTGCAAAAAGGTTTCTCGTCATTTACTTAGTCATAGTTTTTTGAAAAAAGCTTTATTTGAACTTAAATCTTTTTGATTTTTCTCCTTTTAGAATTCATAATTTTTTATTTGGAACATGAACAATCTAACAAATAAACTTCACTTTTCTGATTTTTCCTTACCAACAACATTAAGTGATTTAGTTATCAACATTATGGTACATCAGTTCTTTCGGTAAATACTCTTACCTTGTCAAGATAACCTTCAAATATACCGTCCTACTATCCTCCATTTATGCCTACAACTTATTGTATTATTATTGCTTTTTGTTATGATCAGTACAACTTATAGATTAAGTGTAAATCGATTTCATTCCTTAACTGTAGATCTTCTTTTTGGCACTTTAGTAGAGCTTATTCATAAGTCATTGTTTGGGATAACTTTTTGCTCTTTCTATGAAGTAGAGAAACTACAGCAATCAAAAATTGCATCATTGACATTTTTTGATCCCTCTACACTTTAATCAAAATAGCTCATAACGACACCCTCTAGACCAATAGAGTGATCAATCCCAAAAATTACGAAAAGATACTAAAGTTTTGGTCAATTTCACTTATCTGCATTAAATTCAATTTTCCACTTAAATTAAATATTACGAACCGCACCTTTAGCAGCAGAAGTGGTCATAGCTGCATAAGCTTTTAGAGCCTTTGAAACTTTACGCTTACGTTCTTCAACCGGTTGCCAAGCAGTGTTTCCTTTTCCTTCCATCTTGGCACGACGGCGCATAATCTCAATTTCATCAACCATCAAATGGATGATACGATTAGGAATATCAATCTCTATAATATCGCCTTCTTCTACTAAAGCAATTGTGCCTCCTTCAGCAGCTTCTGGTGAAACGTGACCAATAGAAAGCCCTGAAGACCCTCCCGAAAAACGCCCATCTGTTACAAGTGCGCAAACCTTCCCTAATCCTTTAGACTTAAGATAGCTAGTTGGATAAAGCATTTCTTGCATTCCAGGTCCACCGCGTGGACCTTCATAACGGATCAAAACAACGTCACCTGGTTTAATTTTATCAGCTAAGATTGCTGAAACAGCTGAATCTTGACTTTCAAAAATCCGTGCAGGACCTTTAAAGGTTAAAATCGACTGATCAACACCTGCAGTTTTCACAATACAACCATCTTTTGCAAGATTCCCATAAAGAACCGCCAAGCCTCCATCTTGTGAATAAGCGTGCGCAATATCACGGATGACACCTTTTTCACGATCAAGATCAAGAGTATCATAACGAGATGCTTGGCTAAAAGCTACCTGTGTTGATACACCACCTGGTGCCGCACGATAGAATTCATGAATGCTTTTTTCATTGGTTTGTTTCACATTCCACTGACATAGAGCCTCTTTCATTGTTTTTGCATGAACCGTGTAAGTTGATGTATCGATAAGTCCCGCTGCATCTAATTCACCCAAAAGTCCCATAATACCACCAGCACGATGAACATCTTCCATATGAATATTAGCAACAGCAGGTGCAACTTTACACAAAACAGGAACACTGCGTGAAAGACGGTCAATATCAGCCATGGTAAAATCCACCTTGCCTTCTTGTGCTGCTGCTAAAAGATGCAGTACAGTATTAGTTGATCCACCCATGGAAATATCTACAATCATTGCATTTTCAAAAGCCTTACGTGAAGCGATAGAACGCGGCAAAACTGTCTCATCGTCTTGTTCATAATAACGTTTTGTCAATGTAACGATACGTCGGCCTGCCTCTTCAAAAAGCCCCTGACGATCCGCATGTGTAGCCAACATTGATCCATTTCCAGGAAGAGAAAGCCCTAATGCTTCGGTAAGACAATTCATAGAATTGGCAGTAAACATGCCTGAACAAGAGCCACATGTAGGACAAGCGGCGCGTTCCATTTCAGAAACTTCTTCCTCTGAATTACGATCATCAGCCGCAACAATCATTGAATCAACTAAATCAACAGTAATATCCTGGTCTTTCCATTTAATCTTGCCCGCTTCCATAGGGCCACCTGAAACAAAAATTGTTGGAATATTTAACCGTAAAGAAGCCATCAACATGCCAGGCGTAATTTTGTCGCAATTAGAAATGCAAACAAGAGCATCTGCACAATGGGCATTGACCATATATTCAATAGAATCAGCAATGATTTCACGGGAAGGTAAAGAATAAAGCATTCCATCATGCCCCATAGCAATCCCATCATCGATAGCAATGGTGTTAAATTCCTTCGCAACACCACCAGCGGTGGCTATTTCTTGCGCAACAAGTTGCCCAAGATTTTTTAAATGTACATGCCCTGGCACAAATTGTGTAAAAGAATTTGCAATTGCAATAATGGGCTTACCAAAATCCATATCTTTCATTCCTGTTGCACGCCAAAGACCACGAGCCCCTGCCATATTGCGTCCATGAGTTGATGTTCTTGAACGATAAAAAGGCATTATTTTTTTCCTTGAATAATTCTAAAATTCTTCTTTGTTGTGCTGCAACCTAATTATAAAGGCAAGAATTTTAGTGCTAAAAACAAAAAATATTGTTTTATTGAAGCAGTCAAATTTCTAAGGGCCTGAGATCCTTTACAAAATTCAATTTGATGGATGTTTATCGTCCATAACCAATAAGATTATCCTATGCACTTCTTTAATTTTGATTAAATATAACAATAACTTACAAAAACCAAATAAAAGCACAATTAGACAATAATAATAACTAATATTAATTGACTTCATGATGAATAAAAATTTAAATCATGAGTTTATAATGTATAATACATTGATTTTTAAATTATTTTCTTGAAAATAAAATCAAATCCCATTACATACTTTGGTATGTGCTGCACATTACGAATCATAAAGTTAGCACTATATTCTAGTTTATGGATTTAATTTTACATCACTCTTGAATTTTTTATTACAGGCCATAATACAGTCAATGGCTTTTTCGTATTGCCTTCGAGCAATAATAGAATTTCTGTTTAGCGAATAGTTTATTTTACTTTGCTCTCATTAAACTTACATTTCTATGGCTGTTTAAAATTCAAAAAGACATAGAATGAATTAAGTGTAGATAAACATATTACGAACTTATTGAATAAACCTCTTAAAAAAGAGATTTATCACGAAAACCACAGTGCCTCTCAACCGATGTATAAATTTTCTTTCCAAATATTTGCGTTATATTGAGAAAAATACTCTAATCTTTTTGGTGGAGCTAAGCGGGATCGAACCGCTGACCTCTTGCATGCCATGCAAGCGCTCTCCCAGCTGAGCTATAGCCCCAAAAATACCTTTTCTTCCCAAAAGGAAGATTAACAATCTAAAAAGATTCCTAAAACGAGAAAAATCCAAGATCAAGAGGAATTTGTCTTCAACAAAACGAATATTGAATCTTCTCGTTTTCTTTAAATACCATCATCGTCTGGAACACTACCACCAATAATATCGGTTACATCATCATCCTCATCGCTTTCAGTGTGCGATAAAAATGTATCGTCGTCATCTCCGAGATCCATATCATCATCTTCCAAAATAGGGAGATCATCATCCTTAGAATCATCAACATCTTCTTCCAGTAACATAAAAGCAGACTTTTCAAGTGCTGTATCAAGCTCTTCAGTGTCAACTTCTTCTTCGCTACTAGCTTCAGCTGCTGCAACCTCAAAATAAGAGCGCGGATAAGAAAGCCCTGTATAAGGTGATACAATAGGATCACGATTAAGATCATAAAATTTCTTTCCCGTTTCCGGGTCAACACGTTTGGTTCCAAGTTCCTGTTTTGCCATGGACCGTGCCTCTTTGGTTAGCTACAATTTCATTTAAAAACGAATTTAAGGTGCTTAAGCGAAAAACAATGTATTTGTCAAAGATAAATGCATTGTTTCACACGGATTTTCTCATGACGCTTATTAAAGTGTGTGCTAAAGAACACTTATATTTTATAAAATTCAGATTAAAATTAAATAAAGCTTCTATGCAAAACCCAATACCCGCAACAGCTCAAAAATCTACGAATCTTTCTGGTACAATCAAAATACCAGGCGATAAATCAATCTCTCATCGATCTCTCATATTAGGGGGGCTTGCAAATGGTGAAACGCATATTCATGGACTTCTTGAAAGCAATGACATTTTGCAAACAGCTGCTGCTATGCAAGCTATGGGCGCTTATATTCGTAAAGAAAATAATCTCTGGATTATTCGAGGAACTGGAAACGGCTGTCTTTTGCAAGCGCAAACACCTTTAAATTTTAAAAATTCTGGAACAAGCGCTCGCCTGATTATGGGAATGGTCAGTTCTTATCATATGAAAACAACCTTTATCGGTGATTCTTCTCTGTCTAAACGTCCAATGAAACGTATCCTTGATCCTTTGTATTTAATGGGCGTTACAGTTGAAAAAATGTATGGTGATCATTTGCCTTTAACGCTTTACGGTCCTAAAATGGCTAGTCCGATTTGTTATCGTGTACCAGTGGCTTCTGCCCAAGTTAAATCAGCAATTCTTCTTGCAGGCCTTAATACTCCCGGTATTACCACTGTTATTGAACCAATCATTACCCGAGATCACACAGAAAAAATGTTAAAAGCATTTGGTGCGGAACTTGAAATAGAGACAGACAAAAAAGGTACACGTTTCATTCATCTGAATGGCCAACCACACCTTACTGGACAAATTATAGATGTTCCAGGAGACCCTTCCTCTGCTGCTTTTCCACTTATTGCAGCCCTTCTTGTGGAAAATTCCGATATCATTATTGAAAATGTTCTCATAAACAACTCCAGAATCGGTCTTATCCAAACATTGTGGGAAATGGGAGCTAAGATTGATTTTTTAAATCAACGCCAAAAAGGAGGAGAGGATATTGCCGACCTACGTGTCAGATCATCAATATTAAAAGGCGTAACTGTACCTAAAGAGCGAGCTCCATCAATGATTGATGAATATCCCGCTTTAGCAGTAGCAGCAGCTTTTGCTGAAGGTAAAACAACTATGCTAGGGATTGAAGAATTGCGTGTTAAAGAATCAGATAGGCTTTCTGCTATTGCCCAAGGATTAAAAATCAACAACGTAGATTGTGAAGAAGGCATAGACTTCCTTATTGTTCACGGGCAAAACTCAACAAAAGGTCTAGGAGGTGGACGCGTTACGACATATCTTGATCATCGAATTGCAATGTGCTTTCTTGTATTTGGATTGGCATCAGAAAAACCTGTAACCATCGATGATACACGAATGATTGCCACCAGCTTTCCAGAGTTTATCCCCTTAATGCACCAACTTGGAGGTCAAATTCTTTGAAACCTTTTGTCATTGCAATTGACGGCCCAGCAGCCTCTGGTAAAGGAACATTAGCTCGTAGAATTGCAACCCATTATCATCTTCACCATTTAGATACTGGTTTAACCTATCGTAGTGTTGCTTATATACTTTTACAACAAAGATTGTCTCTTGATGATGAAACCAGTGCTATCACATACGCCACAAAGCTTGATTTTAACACTTTAGATTCAAAAGATTCAAATCTTCTCACTTCTCATGAAATTGGTGAAGCAGCTTCAAAAGTAGCAACTATACCGGCAGTGCGTGAAATTCTTGTTGCAAAACAACGCAACTTTGCCAAAATTCTGCCAGGCAGCGTACTTGATGGTCGTGATATTGGCACTGTTGTCTGCCCTGACGCAAATATAAAATTTTACGTTTTTGCAAATGTTCAAACACGTGCAAAACGCCGCTATCAAGAAATTTTAAAAAAGGAGAACAAGCAGATTATCATGAGATCCTTGCTAATCTTAAACAACGCGACAGACGTGATTTAACCCGCAAACAAAGCCCTTTAAAACCAGCAAAAAACGCCCACTTGCTTGATACGTCAGAATTGAGTATAGAAGAAGCATTAACAGCTATGTGTACCTTTATTGATCCTGTCATAAAAGCCCATACAGTTAAATAAAATCACCCTGGTGATTCCAGCTCAGCGCTAATTTCTCTTTCCTGTATTAAAGATAAGAAATCATGGAATTACCCCATATTAACACTAACCCAGCGCTTATACCTTTTATAACAAAGGTATGTATTTAGGAGTTCTTATGTCACAATATAATCCCACAACAGCGGATTTTGAAGCTCTTTTAATGGAATCCTTTCAAACTAACGATCTTACTGAAGGATCAGTCGTGAAAGGCCGTATCATTGCAATCGAAAAAGACATGGTCATTATTGATGCTGGCCTTAAAGTAGAAGGACGTATTCCACTTAAGGAATTTGGCACAAAAGGTAAAGATGGCTCCTTGCAAGCTGGTGATGAAGTTGAAGTTTATGTTGAACGCATCGAAAATGCGATGGGTGAAGCTGTTTTATCACGCGAAAAAGCACGTCGTGAGGAAAGCTGGACTCGCCTTGAAGAAAAATTTAATGCTGGTGCGCGTGTGGAGGGAGTTATCTTTAGTCAAGTTAAAGGTGGATTTACAGTCGATCTTGATGGTGCCATTGCTTTCTTACCCCGCAGTCAAGTTGACATTCGTCCTATCCGCGATGTTGCACCTTTAATGCACAACCCACAATCTTTTGAAATTCTGAAAATGGATCGTCGTCGTGGTAATATTGTTGTCTCACGCCGTACCGTTTTAGAAGAAAGCCGTGCTGAACAACGTTCAGAAATTGTTCAAAATCTTGAAGAAAATCAAATTGTTGAAGGTGTAGTTAAAAATATTACCGACTATGGTGCCTTTGTTGATCTTGGAGGAATTGACGGCCTTTTACATGTCACCGATATGGCATGGCGGCGTATTAATCACCCATCTGAAATCCTTACAATGGGTCAAACTATTAAAGTTCAAATTATTCGTATCAATCAGGATACGCACCGTATTTCACTTGGGATGAAACAACTTGAAAATGACCCATGGGATAGTATCAATGATAAATATCCAGTTGGTAAGAAAATTACGGGTGCTGTTACGAACATCACTGATTATGGTGGTTTTGTTGAAATTGAACCAGGAATTGAAGGATTAATTCATGTCTCTGAAATGAGCTGGACAAAGAAAAATATCCACCCTGGAAAACTCCTTTCCACATCACAGGAAGTAGAAGTTGTTGTTCTTGAAATTGATGCTTCTAAACGGCGGATTTCACTTGGTTTAAAGCAAACATGTGAAAATCCATGGGTGGCTTTTGCTAACAAATTTCCTGTGAATTCACAAATTGAGGGTGAAGTTAAAAATAAAACAGAGTTTGGCCTTTTCATCGGTCTTGAAGGCGATGTCGATGGGATGGTTCACCTATCTGATCTTGATTGGAATCGTCCTGGTGAACAAGTCATCGAGACTTATAACAAAGGCGATATCGTTAAAGCTGTTGTTCTTGATGTTGACGTTGAAAAAGAACGCATTTCCTTGGGAATTAAGCAACTTTCTTGCGATAAAGTTGGAGAAGCAGTAGCCTCTGGTGAATTACGTAAAGGCACTATTGTGACTTGTGAAGTTTCTGGAATCAATGAAAATGGCATTGATGTGAAATTAATTGACCACAATCTTGAAACAACAATTCGCCGTTCCGATTTGGCTCGTGATCGTGATGAACAAAATCCTGAACGTTTCGCTATTGGACAAAAGGTTGATGCTTGTATCACCGCATTCGATAAAAAAACGCGGAAACTGTCAGTATCCATCAAAGCCTTGGAAATTGCAGAAGAAAAAGAAGCAGTAGCACAATATGGATCAACAGATTCTGGTGCTTCTCTCGGTGACATTCTTGGTGTAGCCTTAAAAAAACAAGAGCAAGATTGATAAACAACTCATATTTAAGACCGCTTATTTTCGAGCGGTCTTTTTTATCTTTCGCTGAAAATATTTTCTTAACTTTTCAGTAGTCTGACAAAAAAATAAATATTTTTAAATAAAAACTTATTTTTCCCACTAACCATTCGTGACTAGGATAAAATGTTAACAATTTATTAAAAAAAAGAAATTTGCATAATTGAATGGCAATAGAATATTATGGCACCCACACTATTTTCCATGAAGTGGTTCTCTTCTCAAAAAACAGAAATTTGTTATTTTTCTGAAACTAATTCCCCTATTCGTTCAACTGATAAATCGCAAGAAGAGCTTTATAAATTAGGCCATAATATAGCTTCGGGCAAAAAAATTTCTCTTCCTGAATACAAGGGAGAGAGTGATTTTCGCAAACGATTAACTGAAAATGCTAAACTTATCCTCCACGCTTTCCGCATGAGTGATGTTACTGCACGTAACAATGAAACTATAGCACCATCTGCTCAATGGCTTATTGATAATCATTACACCATTGACAAAACCATACAACAGTTACGCTGTAATTTTCCAAAAACTCTCACTAAAAAACTTCCTCTCGATGAACAAAAAGAAGGGATTCCACGTATTTTTGTTTTAACCTGGCTTTACATTGCCCATACAGATAGTAGTTTCTCACAAGAAACCCTTACAGCTATGGTTAATGGCTTTCAGGAAGTATGTAACCTTAAAATTGGCGAATTGTGGGCCTTGCCTTCTGTTATTCGTATGATTTTAATTGAAAATGTCCGTCGTCTTTCATTGCGTATTGAGCAAGCACAACATATGCGCTACCTCGCCAATCAAGTGGCTAACAAAATTACCCTTGCGAAAGATGAGATTGAATTACACAACCTTTTCACTCTTTATGAAAAATTCACTGCCAATTTAACCTTTTCAACTCATTTATTTTATCGTCTGCGGGGTGCATCTGTTGATGTTACAATGGCACTGACTTGGCTTGAAAAGCAATTGCATCATCACGGTAGTAACCCAGAAATTGCAACAGCTGATGAACATACCCGTCAAGCAAAAGACGGTGTGACCATGGGCAATATTATTCGTGCCCTCAAAACTATTGATGACATTGATTGGACAGCGTGGTTTGAAACCGTTAGCCATGTGGACTCCATTCTGCGTCAAAACAGTGATTTTTCTGAACTCGATTCTCATTCACGTAATACCTACCGACAAGTAATTGAAAAAATCGCATCCCATTCTTTGCTCAGTGAGTTGGAAGTTACGCACAAAGCTGTAGAGATGACGCAAATCTTTCTTGAGGATAACGCTCATCAAAATAGTTCTTCTATTGGCTGGTACCTTGTTGACAACGGGCGTTATGCCTTTGAAAAAGCTTGTGGGTACACTCCACCCCTTTTTATAAGATGGATACGCGCTTACCATCGCTTAAAAGTAGGAACAATTGCAATTCCCGTTTCTATTTTAACGCTTATTCTTTTGCTTGTAACTTATACTCTATTACAAATATCCAATCTACCGCCACGGATGAACCTTACTTTTACCGCTCTAGCACTTTTTCCTGCCATGGAGGCTTCTTTTTCCTTTTTTAACACTGTTGTTTCATGGTTTATCCCACCAAATCAACTCATTGGTTATGAATATAAAGAGGGAATTCCTAAAAACGCACGTACAATGGTTGTCGTGCCTACTTTAATTACATCATATGATTATATTGATGAACAAGTACGTAATCTTGAAGTACATTATCTTTCTAACCCGCAAGGTGCTATTCATTTTGCGTTAATCACAGACTGGGCAGATTCTTCATTAGAAGAAACACAAGATGATCTTGATTTGCTGCATTATGCACAAGAGAGCATAGCTAAACTTAACCGCCGCTATCATCGTGATAACATTCCTTTATTTTTCCTTCTTCATCGCCGACGCCTTTACAATTCTAGCGAGAAATGCTGGATGGGATGGGAACGTAAACGTGGTAAACTTCATGAGCTCAACCTTTTACTACGAGGAAATCAAAATACGAGTTTTTATACTCCAGATCCACGCCTTCCTCTAGATTGTCGTTTCGTTATGACCCTGGATTCAGATACACGTCTAACCCCTGAAGGAGTTACTAAACTTGTTGGTAAGCTCAACCACCCACTCAATCATCCCGTTTTTGACCCCAACAATGGAACAATTGTAAAAGGCTACAGCATTTTACAACCACGTATTACACCTTCTCTTACAACAGGAAAAGAAACATCAATTTTTCAACAAATTTTTTCTACTAATCGTGGAATTGATCCTTATGTCTTTGCTGTCTCTGATACTTATCAAGACCTTTGGGGAGAAGGAACTTTTACCGGCAAAGGTCTTTATAATATCAATGCATTTGAGCAAGCACTTAATGGAAAAATCAAAGAAAATACTGTTCTTAGCCATGATCTTTTAGAGGGTAGCTATGCACGTGCAGCACTCGTAAGTGATGTGGAAGTAATCGAGGATTATCCAACAGCCTATAACATTGACGTTGCTCGTCATCATCGTTGGATTCGTGGTGATTGGCAATTATTACCTTATCTTTTTAAGCGCTGTCAAATTAATCTTATGAATCGCTGGAAGATCCAGGATAATCTACGCCGTTCTCTCACACCACTTATATGGCTAATTGCAGCAATCATGGGATGGTCTATTTTATCATTAAAGATAGCAACCATCTGGCAAATATTTTTGCTGATCAGTCTATTTATCTCTCCAATTCTAAGTATGCTTCAGACATTCATGCTATTCAGTCTTGATCATTCTTTGCGTGGACAGCTGCAATTAATTTTGAGCAGTATTACTTCAACGACAGCAGAAATACTTCTTAAAACTACTTTTATTGCTCATTCAGCTTATTTTACAACCGATGCAATTATCCGCACTTTCTATCGTATGCTGATTTCAAAACAGCATCTGCTTGAATGGAAAACCTCTGCTGCAACAAAATTAATTCCTAATAGTTTAAGCTTCTATATCCTCACAATGTGGCCAGCATCATTGATTGGTTTAATTGCCATAGCGCTACCTATATCCTTCTGTAGCCCAACAATCTTCATTGCTTTGCCCTTTGGACTAGTTTGGTTTTTCTCACCACTCATCGCGTGGATTGTGAGTCAACCAGCAACATTTCAAGATATGCTTGATATATCCTCAGAAGATGAAAAAGCACTTCGGTGTATTGCACGACGAACGTGGCTTTATTACGCAACTTTTGTCAATGCGCAAAACAATTATTTGCCACCCGATAATTTTCAAGAAGATCCCGAACCCCTTGTTGCTCAGCGTACATCCCCTACCAATATTGGAGTTTATCTTCTCTCTACTATTGCCGCACGTGATTTTGGTTGGATTAGTTTTGAAGATGCTATTACACGCATCAAGCGTACATTAAGAACCCTTGAAAAAATGGAAAAATTCCGTGGTCATCTCTATAATTGGTATGAAACAGACACACTTAAACCTCTATTGCCAACTTATGTTTCAACAGTTGATTCAGGTAATCTCGCCGGTCATTTAGTGACACTCTCTTCGGCTTTAAGTGAATGGGCTGAAACACCTGACATGTTTTTACAAAGTGATCCAGAAGGTTTACTTGATGTTAGTGATATTCTTGAAGAAACTTTAAAAGAGATTCCTGATAATCAGCATTTTTCACGCTCCCTATACCAACAGATCGAAGAACGCATTGCTCACTTTCGTCGTGTTATCAATATTTTCAAAGAAAAGACAGAAACTGTAACTCTCCGCACTACTAATCTTCCACTCTTAGCTCGTGATATTATGTTCTTAACAGAGGAACTTGATAAAAAAATTCAAACTGTAGAATCTGCCCACGCGTTGTCTTGGGCTAAATGTCTTGTAGAAACCTGTGAAGCACATCACCACGATATTACCTATAACTATGATATAGAAAAACTGCGCAAACAATTAAATACTTTAGCGACAAAAGCACGACAAATAGCTTTTGATATGAAATTTGACTTTTTAGAACAACCTGAACGACAACTTTTGTCTATTGGCTATCGTGTTCAGGAAAATAAACTTGATGAAAGCTGTTATGATCTTCTAGCTTCAGAAGCACGTCTCTCAAGTCTTTTCGCCATTGCCAAAGGCGATATCAAATTCAAACATTGGTTTCATCTCGGTCGTTTACTCATCCCAATTGGTTGGAAAGGTGCTTTATTATCATGGTCGGGATCTATGTTTGAATATCTTATGCCTTCTTTGGTCATGCGTGAACCCCTAGGATCCATACTAGATCAAACCAATCGATTGATTATTCGTCATCAAATACAATACGCCCATAAACGGGGACTGCCATGGGGTATTTCAGAAGCTGCATTTAATGCACGCGATCATTTAATGAATTACCAATACTCCAATTTTGGAGCTCCAAGCCTTGGACTTCAACGCGGTTTATCACGCAATGCCGTTATTGCTCCTTACGCTAGCATTTTAGCTGCGCAATATATGCCAACTCAAGCTCTCATAAATTTAAAACGTTTACGTGATCTTGGTGCTTTAGGAGCCTATGGATATTATGATTCTATTGATTTTACTCCTTCGCGTATACCAAAGGGAGAACAATATGCTATCGTGCGTAATTATTATGCGCACCATCACGGCATGTCAATTCTTGCAATTAATAATGTCATTTTTGAAGGACGAATGCGTAATCGTTTTCATTGTGATCCCGTCATTGAAGCAGCACAATTATTGTTACAAGAAAGAGCCCCCCGTCAAATTCCTATCATTCACACCAAAGTTGCCAACCCAATGCGCAGTGATTCTGGAGAATTTGATGATGCCCCTTTGCGCATTATCACAAACCCGCTTCTCAAACCCCGTGAAACTTTGCTTTTATCTAATGGTCGTTATTCCACAATGCTAACAGCCAATGGTTCCGGCTATAGCCGTTGGCATGATTACGCTATCACACGCTTTATCCCTGATGCATCAGAAGATCAACAAGGTACTTTGTTTTTCCTACGTGATACCCAAAATGGGCGCTGGTGGTCTGCCACCGGTGAACCAACACGCATTGTTGAAGAAAAATCAGTCACCATTTTTACAGATGAAAAAGCTGAATATACAAAAACGGTTGATGGTATAAAATCAACTCTTGAATGTCTTGTAGCATCTGAAGGTGATGGTGAAGGCAGGCGCCTTCAGCTTATGAATACAACCAATAAAGATCATCTGATTGAAGTGACATCTTATGGTGAACTAGCATTAGCAACCATGGATAATGTTTGTGCTCACCCTGTTTTTTCACACATGTTTGTAGAAACAGAAATTGCTGATTCAGGTGGAACGATTTTTGCTAAAAGGCGCAAACGCGCCCCTAGTGACGTGGATATTCATATTGCCCATTTTGTCACTGACCCATCTGGAACTATTCCAAAATCAGAAGCTGAAACTGACCGTTATATTTTTATTGGTCGTGGTCGATCTATTCATCGTCCAGCTGCATTTGATCAAAATGCCCACTTTAGTAACCGGCAAGGCTGTGTTCTTGACCCGATTATCTCAATCCGCTGTTATTTAAAAATTCCAGCACATGAAAAAAGAGAACTTATTTTTTGGACATTTGCAGCTCATTCAAAAGAAACGCTGCAAAATCATATTGAACGTTATCGACAACCTAATATGTTTCAGCGGGAATTTTCTATAACATGGACACGCTCGCAAGTTTCACTATTTCAAAACAATATCCGTCCCAGAGAAGCTATTGCTTATCAAAAATATGCAACACCACTTATATATCCCGACCGAACATGGCGTCTTCCCTCTAAAACGCTCGCTAATACTCTTGGAAAACAATCTGATCTTTGGCCAATGTCCATCTCAGGAGATTATCCTATTTGTCTTCTCAGAATTGATAGTAAAACGAATATAACTGTACTACGCGACCTGCTTAAAGCACATGAATATTGGCGTATGCGAGGGTTAATTGTTGATATGGTTGTTTTGAATGAACAGGCATTTTCTTATATACAAGACACTCAACGCGCTATTGAATGGACATGTGAATCCTATCGTCGTCATGCCAACGAAATAAATGAAAATAAACACATTTTCACCCTTCAACGTGATCAAATGAATGAGCAAAGTTTCAAGACACTTCTTGCATCAGCCCGCATCATACTTCATGCCCAAAATAGTTCCTTATCTGAACAGCTTAAATGTACAGAAAATATTGATTCCGATCTAATAACTCGCAATAGTAGGCAAAATTTTAATCACAAACTAAATCACAGCAAACATGACAAAAAAAGACAAGTAGAAACGCAAAATGAACAAAATTCACCCACTTCTATTGGTCTTATAGCTCAACAAAAACAATCATTTCCTCTTATTAATGGAAAAGACCTGCGTTACTGGAATGGTTATGGAGGGTTTAATCAGCATAATCATTATGTGGTGCATCTCAATGGACATACCACCACACCACAACCGTGGATTAATGTAGTTGCTAATCACAGTTTTGGCTTTTACGTATCAGCTGAGGGCGCAATTTTCACCTGGGCTAACAATAGTCGTGATTATCACTTAACCCCTTGGACTAATGACCCCGTTTCCAACCGCCCAGGAGAAGCATTGTATCTTGTTGATCGTCTTTCCTTTAAACGTTTTTCTCCAGTCTCTGCTGTTGAATGTAATGATAGTGTTGTTTACGAAGCTTGTCATGGTTTTGGATTTTCAACTTTTAAATCCACACATTCCAATATTGCATTAGAACTTACCCATACACTCGATCGAGAAAGGCCTGTTCGTTTTTCACGCCTTATTATTAAAAATGAAAGCAAAAAACCACGCAGCTTACGTCTTTATAATTACGCTGAGTGGGTTTTGGGTAATGCACGTACAAAATACACTCCCTTTATCATCCCCTCTTACGATCCCAAACGTGGTGCACATTTTATTCAAAATCCTTATCATATAGAAAGATCTCAACAGGTCACTTTTTTATC
Organism: Bartonella sp. WD16.2; assembly: GCF_002022505.1. NCBI lineage: Bacteria > Pseudomonadati > Pseudomonadota > Alphaproteobacteria > Hyphomicrobiales > Bartonellaceae > Bartonella > Bartonella sp. WD16.2. The sequence goes on along the minus strand of NZ_CP019781.1, from coordinate 1,728,652 downwards.
AGCATCCGAAATACCAACCAGTGTTACGACTGATCGCACTGAGTTTATTGGTTCAATAGGAACAGTTAAACACCCTCATGCTATTTACAAAGCTGAAGAACTTTCAAATACAGTAGAAGCAGGTCATGATCCTTGCTCAGCATCAGCTTATGATATTTATCTATTACCGGGTCAAACAAAAGAGATTACCTTTTATCTTGGCAGTGCTGAAAATAGACAAGAAGCTGAAAAATTGCTGGACCAAGTGCGTATGAATGATTTTCAAGTTATTCTTGCGCAACAAAAACAGCAATGGAATGATTTTGTTTCTCCTTTGCAAGTTAAAACTCCTGATCCCTCTTTTGACATTATGGTCAATCATTGGCTTCCTTATCAAATTTATGCATGCCGTATGATAGCACGTGCAGCTTTCTACCAAGCCAGTGGTGCATTTGGCTTTCGCGATCAGTTACAAGATAGTTTATCTTTGTTACTACTTAAACCACAATTAGCGCGTGAACAATTGTTAAGCGCTGCAGCCCGTCAATTTGTTGAAGGTGATGTACAACATTGGTGGTTTCCTGATACTAAAGCTGGTGTTCGTACACTCATTTCTGATGACGTAGTCTGGCTTGCTTATGGAACAGCCCTTTATGTCAATACTACTGGTGAGCATACATTTCTTGATACTCCTATTGCTTTTATTGAAGGAGCTCCTCTCAAAACAAGGCAACACGATGCTTATTTTCACCCCACACAATCATCAAAAATTGCAACACTTTATGAACATTGTGCTCTAGCTTTAGATCTTACTATCAAACGTTGTGGTCCACATGGCCTCCCACTTATTTTAGGTGGTGATTGGAATGATGGTATGAATTTGGTGGGCGTGAAAGGAAAAGGTGAAAGTATTTGGTTGGGCTGGTTTCTTGGTACCACATTACAAGCATTCATTCCCATTGCTAAAAACCGCGGTGACGATAACCACGTTAAAGCATGGAGCACACACCTTAAACGTTTAACAAAAGCTCTGGAAAAAAATGGTTGGGATGGCGCTTGGTATCGACGTGGTTATTTTGATGATGCAACCCCTCTTGGTTCTCAAATAAATACTGAATGTCAAATTGATACCATCGTTCAATCTTGGGCTGTAATTTCTAAAATGGCATCTCCCAACCGCCAAAAACAAGCAATGATGTCAATGCTTGATCACTTATGCGATGAACAAAGTGGGCTTATTCGTCTTTTCTGGCCACCTTTCAATAAAAGCACTCTCGAGCCCGGCTATATTAAAGGATATCCACCGGGAATTCGAGAAAATGGTGGCCAATATACTCATGGTGCTATTTGGAGCATTATAGCACTTGCAGAAATAGGTGAAATAGATAAAGCATACAACTTATTTTCCATGATAAACCCTATCACCCATGGTCAAAATCCTGAAGTTTACCGTGTTGAACCTTATGTCATGGCCGCAGATATCTATGCTGTTGAACCACATCGAGGACGAGGTGGTTGGACATGGTATACGGGTTCAGCAGGTTGGTTTTATCGTGCAGCGACAGAAACTATTCTTGGGATTCACATCCAAGCCAATCAGTTATTTTTACGTCCACATTTGCCTTCTTGCTGGCCTGAATATGAAGTAAAAATTAAATTTTATGAAGCTGTTTATATTATTAAAGTTAAATGGGCTTCAAAAGATACACTCAGTGTTAACAGCAAAGAATATGCTAACATTGATACAGGTATAGAACTACAAAAAACAGGTGTTCATGAGATCATACGTACTCTTAAATCCCCAACTCCAAAAAAATGAAAAACTTTTTTACACTATTCACAGTTATAAAGCTGTTATAGTTTTTGCATCTCTTTTGATGACTATATTGATACACAACAGTTTTAGATTTCACTCAGCTTGAAAGAAAAGGGTTATGAATCATACAGATATTGCTAGACGCGTTTATAACCGCACATGGAAACTTGACCCTATTATTCGCTCGCTTCTTGATACGGATTTTTATAAGCTTCTTATGGTGCAAATGATTTGGGGACTTTACCCAAATATTCATGTCACCTTTTCACTCATAAACCGTAGTAAAACAATTTGCCTTGCTAATGACATTGATGAAGGTGAGCTACGCGCGCAGCTTGATCATGCCCTTAGTTTACGCTTTACCAAAAAAGAAATAATCTGGCTTGCTGGTAATACATTTTATGGTCGCAAACAAATTTTTAAACCGGATTTTCTTCATTGGCTTGAAAAATTTCAACTGCCCGAATACGAATTAACCCACAAAGACGGCCAATATATTCTACATTTTCATGGTCCATGGGCTTATAGTTCTATGTGGGAAATCCCTGCCCTTTCTATTATCAGTGAATTACGTTCACGCGCTGCAATGAAAAACCTCGGTCGTTTTGCACTCGATGTCCTTTATGCCCGTGCTAAAGCAAAAATGTGGAGTAAAATTGAACGCCTTAAACAATTGCCTGACCTTAACATCGCTGACTTTGGCACTAGACGTCGTCATTCTTTTTTATGGCAACGTTGGTGTGTAGAAGCGTTAAAAGAAGGAATTGGCACCTCCTTGGTGGGATCTTCTAATATCCTTCTAGCAATGGACACAGACTTAGAAGCTCTTGGAACAAACGCACATGAACTACCTATGGTTATCGCAGCCCTTACCAACAATGATAATGATTTGAGCCAAGCACCTTATAAAGTTCTACAAAATTGGAACCGCTATTATGGTGGAAATCTTTTGATTGTTTTACCCGATGCTTTTGGAACAGAAGCATTTTTACGCAATGCACCAGACTGGGTAGCAGACTGGACAGGTTTTAGAATTGACAGCGCTCTACCCATTGAAGGAGGTGAACGCATTATAAAATGGTGGCAAGAAAAAGGAAAAAACCCACGAGAAAAATTATTGATTTTTTCCGACGCGCTAAATGTAGACACAATTGAAAAAACCTATCATCACTTTCATGGTAAAATACGCATGAGTTTTGGGTGGGGAACAAATCTCACCAATGATTTTGAAAATTGTGCGCCTCAAAGCATTGCAAACCTTGCAGCTGCTTCCCTTGTTTGCAAAGCAACCCACGCCAACGGTAGACCAACTGTAAAACTTTCAGATAATCCTGAAAAAGCCATTGGAGATGCACAAGAAATACAACGTTATTTGAATTTTTTCAATCCTGAAATATCCGTTTCAAAGCTATCAAAATTTAATCGTTAACTGATTAAATAAAAAAGAAACCAACTATGAAATAAATCATTACCCAACTCAAATAGTGGGTATTATTTCTATTTCTCTTAATATGCAAAAACAATATCATTAAACGAGTGCCTCTTATTGCTTATAAAACGATTTGGTCAGCACCCAATAAAGCATTTATGCACATTCCACCAATAATAAATGATTTTAACTAGCGTATCATTCTATCTAGCGGACATACCATTTACTACTTTAGAAAATCCGACATACTGGTGTGCGTATTGATATTGATAGATGAAAACCTTATCTTAAATATTTTTTAACTAGACAATTCTCTGAAAATAGCCTCAATAAAATAAGAAAAATGCAAGACAGACTCAATTAATAAAATTTTTTATTTTGGTAATGATGAAGATGACGACGTAGATGAGGATGGGCGCGTCATAATATAAATAGCGATTACCAGCAAAATAATTGCAGCTGATAAAGCGAACCATAAAGCAGGATGTACAATTATTAAAAATGATAAAAAGCCACCGGTCATACTTACCACTGCAAAAATTTTAACAAAAGGCGAGATGATTCTCTTTTCTTCCCATTGCTTAATGGGTAGACCAAAAATTCGATGATTATGCAACCAACAATGAAACCGCGGTGATGAACGGGCAAAACACCATGAAGCAACCAACAGAAAAGGTACGGTTGGCATAATAGGTAAAACCACACCTATCAAACCTAATAAAACCATCACCCCACCCAATATAGAATAAAAAACTCGTAAAGGGCGAGATATCTTAAAATTTTTTTCTATCATTTATCGCTGTTTCTTTTCTCACTTAAATACCATGACGTGAAATTTTGCCTTTTATATATTTAGCACATAATCTTACTGAATACTCTCCATCAACAAACATATTTTCAAAAATGACCATTGCCTAAAATGTAGAACAATTTATGCAATATGATGATCATTTAAAAGTTTTCAAGAAATGAAAATAAGCTTTTAGGACATTCAAAAATAAAAAGGCTGCACGATAAATCAATGCAGCCCCTTAATTACGAATGCAGTGTTGGGAGGAGAAAATACTGCATTCATTGGCTAGATATTAGGAGGAAAATAACCCAGCACTCTTCCATTTAATAAAAAGAAAAATTTAAAACAACATATAAAAACGCATGGCTGCTATGCAAGGATTTATTATACTTGTGTTTCCCGAATTGCAGCCTGTTGAACAAAAATCCATATAAAAACAGCAGCAAAGATTAGTGTCAAAATCAATACAATTGTAGAAGCAGAATCAGAACCAATGAATAAGCTTAGATAAATTCCTAAAAAACTAGAAAAAACAGCAATCAATACAGCAATCAAAAGCATAGAAAAAAAACGCTTAGTAATAAGATAAGCAATTGCTCCTGGTGCAATCAACAAAGAAATAACCAAAATAATTCCAACTGCTTTTAAAGCCGCAACAATCGTGAGAGAAATCATTGTCAACAGAGCATAATGGAGCACTGATATCTGTAATCCTATTGCACGTCCTTGAATCGAATCAAAAATATACAGCATAAAATCACGCCATTTTGTCCCCAAAATTAAAGTGACGATAATAGAAATTATTGCTGTCTGCGTAATATCAAGCCAATTAACGCCCAAAAGATTACCGAATAAGATGTGATTTAAATCTAAATTACTATAAATTGCCGTTGCTAAAACAAGCCCCAAACCAAACATAGACGAAAAAACAACACCCATGACCGTATCCTGTTTTATACGGCTATTGCTCCCTAAAAAACCTGTCGTGATGGCACAAATCATACCAGCAATAAAAGCACCAAAAACAATTAAAATCATCGTAACATTAGCGGGATGTAGATGATGAAACCAAGAAAACGGCAAAGAAGCTAAAAATGTTATCACCCACGGTGTTGTCATATAACCAACAACCACACCAGGAAAAACTGCGTGAGAAATCGCATCTCCTAAAAGCGCCCACCCTTTTAAAATAAGAAAACAAGAAAGCATAGCCATTGGAATGGACAGAATAACGGTAATAGCCATACCCTTAATCATAAAAGAAAGCTGAAAAGGGAGTAGTAATTGATCTATCATATTTTTTTTGCCACTCTCACACGCAAACGGGCAGCGAGAAAACCGTATTTTGGAGAAAAAATAAAAGCTATAATAAACAGAAACGCCTGAAAAAGCACAACAACACCACCGGTATGCGCATTTAAAAAATAACTCACATAAACACCCAGTACACTCGTAAATGTTCCAATTACTACTGCAATTATCAAAAGATTTAAAAAGCGATCATTTAAAAGATAAGCCGTAGCCCCTGGTGTCACCACAAGACAAATAACCAAAAAAGCTCCTACCGTTTGCATAGCAGCAACAGTACAAGCAGCAAGCAGCGTAAAAAAGAGAATTTTCAATAGCTTTACATTCAATCCAAGAGCACGTGCATGACTTTCATCAAATAAAGAAACTAATAAATCTTTCCACTTCGCACATAATATCAACAAAGAGAAAACACTAATACAAACTAACTGCATAATATCTGATGAACTAATTGCTAAAACATTTCCAAGAACAATCGTATCAATGTTAACAGCCATTGGTTTTAATGACTTTAAAAACAATCCAAGAGCAAAAAAGGAGGAAAAAGTTAAACCAATAATCGTATCTTCTTTCAGTTTTGTTCGATGGTTAAGAAATAACATCGCGGCAGCCGCAGCCCCACCAGAGAAAAAAGCTCCAAGCGAAAAAGGCAATCCTAAAAGATAAGCCCCAGCAACCCCAGGCACAATCGAATGAGAAAGTGCATCACCAATCAACGACCAGCCCTTTAACATTAGAAAAGCCGAAAGAAACGCACAAACACACCCAACTAACCCCGAGACCCACATTGCATTGACCATATATTGATAGTTGAATGGCTCAAGTAACCAAGATATCATGAAACGTGCTTTCGCTCTTGATTGTAGTCAAAAAATAAAGGTTCTTCACCATCTGCAAAAATATTATCTTTTTTTCCACCTTGGAAATCAATATTATGACGGTGTAATGCACCACCAAAAGTTCGTTCAAGATTTTTCTGCGTGAAAACCATTTGTGTCAATCCAGAAGCTAAAACAGTTCCTTTTATTAAAACCGTACGATCACAAAATTCAAAAACAGAACTTAAATTGTGGGTAGAAACTAATATTATCGCACCTTCTTTACGCAGGTCTTGCAACAAAGCAATAATTTTATCTTCCGTTTTGACATCAACCCCCGTAAACGGTTCATCTAATAAAATAGCTTTTGCCTCCTGTGCTAAAGCACGGGCTAGGAAGACACGTTTTTTCTGTCCGCCAGAAAGCTCCCCAATTTGGCGCTTAGCAAACGCTAACATATCAACACGCTCTAAAGCAGAACGAACGGCTTCGCGATCTTGCGCGCGCGCATAGCGAAAAAAATTCATATGGCCGTACCGCCCCATCAATACAACATCCTCAACAAGAACGGGAAAATCCCAATCAACATCTTCACTCTGAGGTACATAAGCAATGAGATTTTGTTTCAAAGCCTTTTTAACTGGCAAACCTAAAATACGAATTTTCCCCTTTGAAGGCTGTACAAATCCCATAATAGCTTTAAATAACGTTGACTTTCCTGATCCATTAACTCCGACTAATGCTGCAATCGAACCAATTGGATTCTCAAAACTTACTTCGCGCAAAGCCATATGCCCATTGCGATAAATCACTGTTACATCTTGAACAGATATTCCAGATTCACTCATTGACCTTTCACCCCATCAGATAACCCCTGGGCAATACGTGTACTCGTAACACGTAACAAATCAATATAGGTTGGAACCTCACCGCTTTTTTCACTTAGTGAATCAACATAAAGAACACCGCCATACCGAATGCCTGTTTCTTTTGCAACTTGTTTGGCGGGTGCAGCAGAAATGGTGCTTTCAGAAAAAATGACTTGAATATGATATTTACGAACCATATCAATAACATGCTTAACTTGCTGTGGTGTTCCCTGTTGATCAGCATTGATTGGCCATAAATAAAGCTCTTTTAGACCAAAATCACGAGCCAAATAGCTAAACGCACCTTCACTGGTTACAAGCCAACGCTTATCTTCCGACAATGCTTCCAATTCAGCTTTGATCGGGTCAAGACTTAAACGAATTTTTTGCTTATAGATTTCAGCATTTTCCTTATAAATACTAGCATGCTCAGGGTCATATTTTACAAAAGCATCGCGAATATTATCAATGTAAATCAACGCCAAAGTCGGTGACATCCACGCATGAGGATTTGGTTTACCACTAAAAGGCCCCTCACCAATTGCGATCGGTACAACACCTTCTGAAACAACAACACTTGGAACATTTTTAATATTTTGAAAAAATTTTTCAAACCAAAGTTCTAATTCTAGTCCATTCCACAATATAAGATTGGCACCTTGCGCACGCATAAGATCGCGCGGTGTAGGCTGATATTCGTGAATTTCAGCACCTGGTTTAGTAATGGATTCAACATCAGCAACATTACCTGCTACATTACGTGCCATATCAGCAATAATAGTAAACGTTGTAACAGCTTTAAACTTGTTAGCACTCAAAGCTAAGTTAGGAATTAAAAGGATTAAACCTAAAAAAAATGCAGTAAAAAACGCTTTTACTTTCATCGATCTACTTTCTATTGCAAATGATTTGCATTATCAATTAACAGTTAATTTCTACCTTTGCAATGAAAAATTATCCAAAATAATGGTTTTTTTCTGTTATTTTCAGTTATTTAAAAAATTCTCTTTTACACCTAAAAATGTTTATAATTTCAATTAATAGCCTACTGATATGAAAATCAATTTCGAAAAATTCTAGTTTAATGGCCATGTTTACTGCTCTAATACTCAAAAAAAATACTTAAAAAGCGCTTATTATAAAATAATTCATACAACAGAATAGTAACAAACTCTGCAAACCATAAGATCAGCAACGCAAATATGCACCCGTCGCTTTAATAACATTTTCCACTACCTTCAAAGCAAGTTCTTCGAGATCTTCATCTGTTAAGGTTCGTTCAACGGGTTGAATAGCAACTTCAATCGCTACAGACTTTTTATCCTCACCAAGACTTGGATCTTCAAAAAGATCAAAAATCTGTACTGAATGAATAAGTTTTTTATCTGCCCCACGTGCAGCATTAACAATTAGAGAAGATGTTATTGTTTTATCAACCACAAATGCAAAATCGCGTCGTACCATTTGAAAAGGCGATAGTTTTAAAGGAGAACGAATTTTTGTTGCTTTTTTCTTTGGTTCCGGAATTTGGTCAAGGAAAACTTCAAAACCGCATAAAGGATCGCTAACATCTAATTTTTCTAATGTATCAGGATGAAAAACACCAAAAAAACCAAGAATAACCTTTGGTCCAAGCTTAATAACACCTGAGCGACCAGGATGATACCAATCAGGTGTTTCAGTCCCAATTTGTACTTTGCTAATATCTACACCACACGCTTCTAAAACAGCCAATACATCTGCTTTGGCATCAAAAACATCAACTGCCTTTGCATTTCCACTCCAAAAACGTCCAGAACCTTCAAATTTTGCTGTACCACGGCGAATACCACCAGCAACACACTGTTGTTCATCAGATGCATTACCTTTATAGATGCTTGAAACTTCAAACAAGGCAAAATCCGGGAAACCACGATCAACATTTCGCTGTGCAGCAATAAGCAAACCAGGCAAAAGAGAAGGGCGCATCACCGACATATCAGTTGCAATAGGATTTACCAATTTAAGCTGCGCTTGACCACCTCCAAAAGTAAGCGCCTGATTTTCAGAAATAAATGACCAAGATACAGCTTCCACCATGCCTCTACACGCTAAAGCCCGACGAGCAACACGTGAAACAATTTGCGAAAACGTTAGAATTTTATTATTTCCCCCAGTAAAATCTTTCAATGGTATAGGTTTAATTTTATCCAGCCCATAAATTCGTATCACTTCTTCTACTAAATCAGCTTTGCCCATAATATCAAAGCGCCATGTTGGCACTTCAACCGTAACGACATCTCCTTCCCCTTTAATACCAAATCCAAGCTGTTTTAAAATAACAACGGCTTTTCCACGTTCTATTTCTAAATTAGTTAAACGTTTAATTTCAGAAAATGGAAAGCTGATCTGTTTAACTTCTGGCTTCTGATAGCCAACAACCTGCGCTTTTGATACCTCACCACCACAAAGATTCAACACCAACTGTGTGGCAATCTCAAGCCCTGATTCCATAAAAGCAGGATCAACACCCCGTTCAAACCGATAACGTGCATCGCTAACAAGGCCTAATGCGCGACCGGTCTGTGCAATACTGCGTGAATTCCAAAGAGCTGATTCAATAATAACACGGCGTGTCATTTCATCACAACTCGTTCTGACACCACCCATAATACCAGCAATAGCAACAACCCCTTCTTCATCCGCAATGACACAATCCTTAGTACCTAAATTATAGATTTTACCATTCAGAGCTTGAAGTTGTTCACCTTCACAACCACGACGTACTCTTAAAGCCCCTTTAACCTTATCCGCATCAAAAACATGAAGTGGACGACCAAGATCAAAACTTATATAATTTGTTGTATCAACCAGCGCATTAATCGGTCTTAAACCGATTGCATTCAAACGTCTTTGCATCCATTGTGGTGATGCATTATTTCGCACATTACGCACTTCACGCCAAGAAAAGCCTAAACATAGTGAGGTACTTTGAAAAAAATCCAAAGTAACTTGGACCGATGTTCCAAAAGAGGTATCAAATTGCGGTATCGATAATTCTTTTAATCGCCCAATGCCAGCTGCAGCTAAATCACGAGCAATCCCACGAACACCCGTGCAATCAGAACGATTAGGCGTCAATCCAATATCAATCACAGGATCATTCAAACCTGCATAATCTGCATACGGCACTCCAAGAGGAGCGTCCTCTGGCAATTCAATAATCCCATCATGTTCATCTAACAACTTAAGTTCTGCTGATGAACACATCATACCAAAACTATCAACACCACGGATTTTCCCCACAGATAATGTCACATCAAGCCCCGGTACATAAGTGCCTGGCAATGCAAGAACACTAACAAGCCCAACACGTGCATTTGGTGCTCCACACACAACTTGCACAGGTGCACTAGATCCTGTATCTACTGACAAAATTTGCAATTTATCCGCATCAGGATGTTTTACAGCTGTTAAAACCTTTGCATTCACAAAACCCGCTAAAAAAGCGTAATCTTCAACATGATCAACCTCAAGACCAATAGCTGTCAGTTTATTACAAATTTCATCTAAAGATACATCTGTTTCTAAGTGATCTTTCAACCAAGACAATGTAAATTTCATCTTAAAACCTCACATGAAAACCGTGACAAAATTATACACTGCTCAAGCCAGTAAAAAGGGCAGGCACATCAAAACAACGAAAACCATAATGATTTAACCAACGTAGATCAGTCTCAAAAAAAGCCCGCAAATCAGGCATGCCATATTTTAACATAGCCATACGATCAATCCCCATACCCCACGCAAATCCTTGATATTCATCCGGATCAAAGCCAGCATTCTTTAACACATGAGGATGCACCATGCCACATCCTAAAACCTCCAACCAATCACGACCTTCTCCAAACTTCACTTCTGAACCGGAACGATTACATTGAATGTCTACTTCCATAGACGGTTCAGTAAAAGGAAAAAAAGATGGGCGAAAACGCATTCTTACCGAAGATACTTCGAAAAAAGCTTTACAAAAAGTTTCATGAAGCCACATCATATGTGCAATAGTAGAAGTTTTATCAACCACCAATCCTTCCACCTGATGAAACATTGGTGAATGCGTTGCATCAGAATCCATACGGTAAGTTTTTCCAGGAATAATGATGCGTATTGGTGTTTGTTGCTTTTCCATCACGCGAATTTGTACTGGCGATGTGTGCGTACGCAATAATTTCCGATTTCCCGTTTCATCCACATCAAAAAAGAAGGTATCGTGCATTTCGCGCGCTGGATGATTTTCAGGAAAATTCAATGCAGTAAAATTATAATAATCCGTTTCAATATCTGGCCCCTGCGCAATAGAAAAGCCCATATTCGCATAAATAGCTATGATTTCATCAATCACTTGCGAAATAGGATGGATACGACCACGCTCTATAGGTGAAGAACGAACAGGCAAAGTTACATCAATTGTTTCCTTAGAGAGACGTACAGCTGTTGCGTGACGTTTGAGAATATCGCGCTTTTGCGACCATAACTCTAAAATACGATTTTTTAACCCATTAAGTATCGGTCCGACTTTGTGGCGTTCATCAGCATCCATCTTCCCTAATGCTTTTAATTGTTCAGAAATGCTACCCTTTTTACCCAATGCCGCAATACGTATCGCTTCAAGTGCCTGTTCATCATTGGCTGCTTCTAAAGCTAAACAAATTTCTTGTTCTAGACGTTCAATATCGTTCATATTTCTGCCTATTTTACATTAAAAAAACCGCACCAGTAATAACCAGAGCGGAATCTCAAATAAATAAATGCTTTAAGAAAACGCAACTGGCTTACTTGACAGCGCCTTCAAAAGCATTAGGCGTCGTATCTTTTAAATATTCTAAAGCTTTCTTTGCAGAAACCACTAAAGCAGCAAATGCTGCGGGCTCATAAATAGCTATATCAGACAGAACCTTACGATCAATTTCAATACCGGCCTTTGATAGACCGTCAATAAAACGTCCATAAGTTAAACCTTCTACACGAACAGCTGCATTGATCCGCTGAATCCATAAAGAGCGGAAAGTACGCTTGCGGTTTTTACGATCACGATAAGCATATTGCTTTGAACGATCAACCGCTGCTTTAGCTGCACGAATGGTATTTTTACGCCGACCACGAAAACCTTCAGCTTCTTTAAGAACTTTTTTATGTTTAGCGTGAGCTGTAACACCTCTTTTTACACGTGCCATATGATAATCTCCTATGAATCAAAAGTGCAAAGCTTAAATGCCATTCGGTAAATAATACTGAGTAATTTTTTTAGCATCTGATTCAGCTAGAATCATTGTTCCACGTGCATCACGAATAAACTTATTAGAGCGTTTAATCATACCATGACGTTTGCCTGCTGCTGCTGCTTTCACCCGACCTAGTGCAGTAACCTTGAACCGTTTCTTAGCAGATGATTTGGTCTTCATTTTGGGCATTTTGCTACTCCATATGTTTAAATTTGATCAAACTGATCAAAACTTGAATAAGCTATTTAAACAGCCACGGCATGCCCTGCCGGGCGGTTCTAACCATGTTTTCATAAGCCAGTATACATAAAATAGCAAGGCCGTATTAAAAAAAAACAGGAGCTCTATTTCCTTTAACCTCAACCAAGGGTGCTGGCATGGCATTTGTTTTGATTACTGCTTTGCAAAGATCAGCAATAATGCACTGTGTACAGAGTGCTTTACGCGCCTTGCAAATGTAACGCCCATGTAAAATGAGCCAATGATGAGCATAATGCATATAACAAGCTGGTATAATTTTCACTAACTTCTCTTCAACTACCTCTGGTGTTTTACCTGGTGCTAAACCAAGACGGTTTCCAAGGCGCAAAATATGCGTATCTACAGCTAGAGTAGGTTGACCAAAAGCAACATTCAAAACAACATTAGCCGTTTTGCGCCCTACACCAGGTAATGCCATAAGTGCTTCGCGACTATCAGGCACCTGTCCATCATATTGATCAATTAAAAAACAACAAAGTGCGTAAATATTTCGGGCTTTTGCACGCCAAAGACCAATGGTTCGGATATAAGATGCGATCCCTTTTTCTCCTAATGCAACCATTTTTTCCGGTCTATCCGCAAGGGGAAATAACTCTTGTGTAACCTTATTAACACCAACATCTGTAGCCTGAGCTGAAAGAATAACTGCAATCAAAAGAGTAAAAGCATTCGTATATATAAGATCGCTTTTGGGAGTAGGGCGTTGAATAGAAAAACGGCGAAAGATTTCTGCAATTTCATCTTTTCTATATAATGTTTCGACAACTTTTTGCGCTTTTCTCAATTGCCTTGTCTTTTCAGTCATTAACCTTCTTTCTCATTTCCTTTGAAGTTATTGCTCACGCTTTTAGCCCACATAAGAGAAATATGAAAAATGCTTTTTAAAGATTTGTCAATTAATCACTTTAAAGTATAATTATTACAATGATACATATTCTATCCTTTTCTTTTTGAATTTGAAAAAAATAAAACATCACAATACATTGATATAACTAATAAGTTATAAATAGTGAGTATTTTCATAAAAATAATGAGAAGAATTATACGTGCAAACTCTAGCTATTATCGCCACTAAGGCTTAATAAGCTTAAACTTCCTCTGGAAGGAATTAACCGGCTATTCACAGTAAACAAACAGTTAAAGCTATATCAATATTTCTATCATGGTATAACTTCGCATAAGCTCCAACACGCTTTTCCTCTCATTAAAGATATGTATAGCATAAGTACTAAGTTGAAAAATAATCTTTTATCAATTATTCTTTATTCATTAAATGCAATAGATCTAATTCAAGTCAGCAGCGAAAATAACAAAAGTCAATGCATAAAGGACCAATGAAATGAGTGAGCATAAACAAATCTTGTCGTTACAAGACACTGCCTCTTCTAATGAAGGACAGATTGCTTATTTAAAAAAAGTTTGTACAGACGATCTAGCTAAAAATTTTCCAGATCTTCCGCCAATGACTCCAGGAATTACAATATGGGCTCTCTTTGGCGAAACAGGTCATCCAATCATTTTGTCCGATGAACGCTCTATCGCTCTTGCAGGTGCCAATGAACACGAGTTACAAATTGTCACACTGCACTAAACTATTTTAAGAAAAATTATGAAATCATCTAATCTATGAATTTAGTATTGTAGCTATTTTATAATCTTAAATCCTACTACAAAGATTATGTAGATATATTATCTCTTTTAGAAATGAGAAAAATGAACTTATTTTTGTAATATTATATTACTGTGGCATCAGGGGATATAACTGTATTTTCCCAACTAAGTATGAGCTTTAAAACTTAAAAAGCTTCAACTAAACAAAATAAATCTAACCTACAGAAACAGAAGTGATCAATCATTTGCTCGTACATCATCCGCAACAAATACAAATTTCCCAAAATATTTAATGACTCTTTTGTCCGTTATTTGCGCAACCCTTTCTAGCGCCATCCACACGTTCTTAATTGCTGATCATAACGTCTCGCCATTTTATCCATACGTCGTGCAACTTCTGTAATTGCTGGGGTAGAACGACCTCTATTGCGGGCATAAGCACCATGCCCCATGTAATAATTTAAATAAAGATTATACGCATCATTGGGTTTAACACCATTGCGTCTAACACTTTGGCGGTGATACCAAGCAACAAAATCAGCAGAATCAGCAAAATTAGTCCGTCGTGCAGAAGATCTTCCTGTAGAGCGGATATAGACTGCCCATGTATTATCAAGCGCTTGAGCATAACCGTAAGCTGTTGAACGACGCTTCCACGGAATAAAACCAAGAAGTTTTTTACGTTTAGGACGCGCATTATGACGAAAACCCGATTCTGTATTAATCGTTGCAAGAATAATAGATGCAGGAATTCCATGACGCATTTCTGCATTTCTAGAAGCTTTTTTCCAATTATCAAAAAAGCCATTTTTTGAGCTAAAATAGCGCAAGCATTATCTGTATATGTGGGAGGCTTTGTTGCACAACTGCCCAAAAACAATGCAAATGTCCCCAATAATAAAAGGTGCCGCATCACCCTTTGTCCCCTTATAAAAAGATAAAACGTAATATAAATACTCCCAAATTCTTACTAAATTAATAAAGGATAAAAAATTATCCTATATTTACTTGAGTAACTTTATTTTACTACTCATCACCCAAACGCAATGTTTGCGACTGAACGTGCGCTGTTACTGGTTTTGATATAAAATCATCTTCTTTTAATTCGAAAGCTTCAATTCGACTAGCACGTCTCATAATTTTAGAAGACGATGTTAAAATTGCCTCAATATCTTCACCTGTTTTGTAAAAATGTTTTTGCAAAGCGCGAATACGCATGTCCATCCGCCCAAAGTCTTCCATCAATTTTGCTACCTCTGATTGAACCAAATGCGCTTGTTCACGTATTTTTGCATCTTTCATAATGGTTTGTACAACTTGAACAGATAACATTAACAAAGATGGCGATACAATAATTACATGCGCACGATTGGCTTTTTGTACCAATTGTTCAAAATCTTCATAGATTGTTGCAAAAATTGATTCCGATGGCACAAAGAGAAAAGCTGTATCATGTGTTTCTCCGGGAATTAAATATTTTTGTGCAATATCACGAATATGTACATCCATATCAGTGTGAAATTGGCGTTCAGCTCTTTTTCGTTCTTCAGAAGATGACGCCTTACGCATAGCATTCCAAGCTTCTAAAGGAAATTTAGCATCCACAACAAGAGCTGGTGCTTTATTAGGCATATGAATGAGACAATCTGGTTGTTTTCCATTTGAAAGAACCGCCTGAAAAACATAAGTATTAGCTGGTAAAGCGTCAGAAATAATAGCTTCCATTCGTCCTTGACCAAAGATACCGCGTGTCTGCTTATTATTTAAAATAGCTTGCAGCTGAATAATCTGCCCAGTAAGCGATTGAATATTATTTTGTGCCGCATCAATTACTGCTAAACGTTCTTGCAAACGAGTCAAATTTTCATAAGTAGATTTGGTCTGCACCTGAAGTGTTTGACCCAAATTAGTTGTCATCCCATTGAGCTGTTCGCGAATAGACTGATTTAATTCAGCCTGTCTTTGACCAAAAATTTCTGCCATTGTCTGCATACGCCCTTGCATTTCGGCTTGGGTTTTTAACAATGCAGCCATCTGCATTTGCATTTCATGCGCATGTGTAGTCGCTTCAATAGCCTTTTTCCGGTTACTGCGCATAATCATCATAAGCACAAAACCGGCTAGTAAAAATAAAACTATAAATTCATAAAAACGCTCATTTAAGAGTATCAAAGAAAAAAACGAATCAAACATAACAGCAATATAGCGATTTTATTACGAAAAAGCGCGTAAATCTCCCATTCAATATTGACCAGTAATAAACCATTGATTAATTTATTTCTATGTCAATGAAATCTTTAGTTACTTTACCTGACCCTATTCTACGTGAAGTTTCAAAACCTATCGAACATATTGATCTAGCCATTCAAAAGCTAGCGGATGATATGTTGGCAACCATGTATCACGCTCAAGGCATTGGTCTTGCTGCTATTCAAATTGGTGTACCATTACGTATGCTGGTTATAGATATTGCTGAAAACAATACCCCTAAAAATCCGCTTGTTGTGATCAACCCAGAAATCTTATGGCTATCAGATGAACGCAATATTTACAAAGAGGGTTGTCTTTCTATTCCTGAATATTACGCACAAGTTGAACGTCCTAAACGTCTTCGTGTTCGTTATAGAGACCGTGAAGGAAAGCAAACAGAAATTGAAGCAGATGATCTCTTGGCTACTTGCCTGCAACATGAAATCGATCATTTGAATGGCTGTCTTTTTATTGATCACATTTCAAAAATCAAGCGCGATATGGTAATTCGAAAATTAAAAAAACGCGCAAAAGAAAAAAACACACAGAAAGTAATTGTGTGATGGTATTACGATTAGGTTTTATGGGAACACCTGATTTTTCTGTACCCATTTTACATGCTTTATTAGATGCTGGTCATGATATTGTAGCAGTCTACAGCCAACCTCCCCGTCCAGCAGGACGGCGTGGTCTTAAATTAATCCCTTCTCCTGTTCAAAATGCCGCACAAGCAAAATCCATCCCCGTTTTCACCCCTCAAAGTCTCAAAACATCTGAAGAGCAAGATCGGTTTGCAGCATTGTCTATTGATGTCGCTGTTGTTGCAGCTTATGGATTACTTTTGCCAAAAGCTATTCTCGAAACACCGCGTTTTGGTTGTTTAAATGTTCATGCCTCATTATTACCGCGTTGGCGTGGTGCAGCCCCTATCCAACGTGCGATTATGGCTGGTGACCAAGAAACTGGAATAATGATTATGAAAATGGATGAAGGACTAGATACAGGGCCTATCGCTTTGTCTCGCTCAATCGCTATTACCGATAATATGACAGCTCATGAACTTTCAAATAAGTTGTCACACATCGGAGCAAAGCTCATAGTAGAAGCTCTATCAGATCTTGAAAGAAACCAACTCAAACTTACCCCACAACCCTTGGAAGGGGTAACCTATGCCGCTAAAATTAAAAAAGAAGAAACCCGAATTGATTGGGCGCAATCTGCACAATCCATCCACAAACGTATCTGCGCTCTGTCTCCCTTTCCTGGTTGTTGGTGCGTCATGGATATTGGTGGAAAACAAGAACGGGTGAAAATTCTTGGAAGTCGCGTAGTGGAAGACCTCTCACTTGAAATTGGCCGGATAGAAGAAAAAGATCTGATTATCCATTGCGGAAAAGGACAAATAGAAATAACTCACCTCCAACGATCTGGTGGTAAAATTCTTGACAGTCCAACATTTTTGCGAGGAACCAACATTTCTGCAGTTTTTTGATATGGTACGCTTTAAACTCACTCTTGAATATGATGGTTCCAATTATGCTGGCTGGCAACGTCAAGCAGGGCTTCGCACTATCCAAGGTGCTATTGAACAAGCTATTTTTAACTTTAGCGGCCAAAAATTAACCATCGTTACAGCTGGTAGAACCGACGCTGGTGTTCACGCTATAGAACAAGTTGCGCATGTTGATTTTACAAAAAACTGGCACGCTAATACTATACATAATGCACTTAATGCTCATTTGCAGCAACAAGGTGAAAATATTGCCGTTTTAAATGTACAAAATGTCCCAGATAATTTTCATGCACGATTTTGTGCAACCAAACGCTATTATCTCTTTAAAATTCTCAATCGTCGCTCACCACCAGCTTTAAACGTTAAACGTGTGTGGTGGCTACCAAAACATCTTAATGCCGATGCTATGCATGAAGCAGCCCAAAAGCTTGTAGGACAGCATGATTTTACTACTTTCCGCTCAGCTCACTGCCAAGCTAAAAGCCCTATTCGCACCCTTGAACGCTTAGATGTGCACAGAAAAGGAGAAGAAATTTTCCTTTATGCACAGGCTCGCTCTTTTCTTCACCATCAGATCCGTTCATTTGCAGGAAGTCTTGTGAAAGTTGGTATTGGACAATGGACAGCTCAAGATCTTGAAGCAGCTCTCCATGCCAAAGACCGTGCACGCTGTGGTATGGTCGCACCTCCTTCAGGCCTTTATTTAATGAAAATTGACTATTAACTATTTTAAAAATGTATTCTTAAACTATCAACCCAACTTATAAAAAGAACGAATTATTTCAAAAGCTTGTTCTGCTGTATTGACAAACGTAAAAAGATCAACATCAGAGGGAGAAATCATACCTTGAGCGGACAAATAATCAAAATTGATAACATTGTTCCAAAATTCCTTCCCAAATATTAAAATAGGAACCCGTTCCATACGACCTGTTTGCATTAAAGTTAATGCCTCAAACAGCTCATCCAAAGTGCCAAATCCTCCAGGGAAAATTGCTAATGCTTTTGCACGCATTAAAAAATGCATTTTTCGTATTGTTAAATAATGAAAATTAAAACACAAATGCGGTGTCACATAAGTATTAGGCCATTGTTCATGAGGCAAAACAACATTCAAACCAATCGTTGGTGCACCAACATCACCTGCACCACGATTTCCTGCTTCCATCACCCCAGGTCCTCCCCCTGTAACAATTACAAATTCGCGATATTTTGTGGTGGCAGAATAGCGTGAGCATAAACGTGCAAACTCTCTTGCCTCATCATAATAATGAGATATACTTTGCAAATTCTTTTTTTGTTGTTGATTTTTCGCTGCCCATGCTTCTTGTCCAGGCTCAGGAATACGTGCTCCACCAAATAAAACAACAGTTGATTGAATGCCACATTCCTGAAAAACTATCTCCGGTTTTAAAAACTCAAGCCCAAGACGCTGTGAACGTAATTCAGGGCGCATCATAAATTCTTGATCCATATAAGCTATACGGTAAGTAAGTGAACGCATCTGTGGTGTCTTAGATATTGCATTCACCTGTCGTTCAACTTCCTTTGCAGAGGAAGATAGCATATAATTTTTTTCTTCCCTTTTTACCATGCTCCTATAGCCTTTTTCTATATACCTATTACACTTTTTTAAAATCCTTTTATTGACTACACACATTTCTTCACGTAGGCCATAAACAATAAATCTTTATGCTTTTAACTTGCTTAATGGAACTTTGGCAATGAGCAATCTCACACAACTTGAAACAATTATCGAAAAAGCATTTAACAATATCGATTCTATTAATACCTCTACAAAAGGTGAAATTCGTGACAGCGTTGAACACGCATTAAATCTTCTAGACAAAGGTGAAATCCGCGTAGCAAAACGCCAAGAAGATGGTCAATGGCATATTTATCAATGGTTAAAAAAAGCTATTCTTCTATCATTTAAACTCAATCCTATGCGCATCATTTCTGGTCAAACAAATGAATCGTGTTGGTGGGATAAAATACCTTCAAAATTTTCTGGATGGCAAGAAGCTGATTTTAAACAAGCCAATTTCCGCTCAGTTCCTGGAGCGATTGTACGCCACTCTGCTTATATTGCGCCCAACGTTATTTTAATGCCATCTTTTGTTAACCTTGGTGCTTATATAGATGAAGGAACAATGATTGATACGTGGACCACTGTTGGTTCCTGTGCCCAAATTGGTAAGCATGTTCATCTTTCTGGTGGCGTGGGCATTGGAGGTGTGTTGGAGCCACTGCAAGCAGGTCCAACAATTATTGAAGATCATTGTTTTATTGGTGCACGTTCTGAAATAGTTGAAGGTTGCATTATTCGTGAAGGTGCTGTTTTAGGCATGGGAGTTTTTATTGGAAAATCTACAAAAATTATTGATCGTACAACAGGCAAAATTTTTATAGGTGAAGTACCGGCCTATTCAGTTGTTGTTCCAGGCTCACTCCCTGGAAAACCGCTACCCAACGGTGGAATAGGTCCCAATCTTTACTGTGCTGTCATTGTCAAACGAGTAGATCAAAAAACAAGAGAAAAAACATCCATTAACGATCTCCTACGCGACTAAAAGTGCTGTTTAAGGATCTTTCTTTCTCGGTAAGCATTACTATCAAAGCTAAAATAATCAAGAAGGCAAATATTTTCCTTTTTAAATTATTTACTCATTTTAAGTGCTTGAATAAAAGCTGACTGCGGAATTTCTACCTTCCCAAACTGACGCATACGTTTTTTGCCTTCTTTTTGCTTTTCTAACAACTTGCGCTTACGGGTAATGTCACCACCATAACATTTAGCTGTCACATCTTTGCGTAAAGCACGAATTGTTTCACGCGCAATAATTTTACTACCAATTGCTGCTTGAATTGGAATCTGAAACATATGTTGAGGAATAAGATCTTTAAGTTTTTCGCACATAGAACGCCCACGCTTTTCTGCTATAGTGCGATGTACAAGCATCGACAATGCATCAATAGGTTCTCCATTGACTAAAATAGACATTTTAACCAAATCACCCTCAGAATAATCAATCATCTGATAATCAAAAGAAGCATATCCCTTTGAAATTGACTTTAATCGATCATAAAAATCGAAAACTACCTCATTTAGGGGTAAATCATACGTTACTATGGCACGTGTCCCAACATATGACAAACTAACTTGTACCCCACGCCGTTCTTGGCAAAGTTCCAAAATCGCTCCAAGATAATTATCAGGTGTCATAATTGTTGCGCGAATCCATGGCTCTTCAATGGAAACAATTTTAACACTATCAGGCATATCAGCTGGATTGTGCAATTCCTCAATAGAACCATTAGTCATATGCATACGATAAACAACAGAAGGTGCTGTTGCAATTAAATCTAAATTAAATTCACGCTCCAATCGTTCTTGAATAATTTCAAGATGAAGCAGCCCTAAAAAACCACAACGAAAACCAAAACCCAAAGCAGCCGATGTTTCCATTTCAAAAGAAAAGCTCGCGTCATTTAAGCGCAATTTCCCCATAGCTGCACGTAAATCTTCAAAATGAGCTGCATCAATTGGAAAAAGACCACAAAAGACAACCGGTTGAGCAGGTTTAAAACCAGGTAACATATCTTCACAAGGGTGGCGTTCCTCAGTAATAGTATCCCCAACACGTGTATCAGCAACTTCTTTAATAGAAGCGGTTATAAAACCAATCTCTCCTGGCCCTAATTCATCAACCTGTATCATTTTTGGAGTGAATACTCCAACTCGCTCAACGGGATATTTTGCTCCCGTGCCCATCATACGAATGATTTGACCTTTTTTTAACACACCATCAATTACCCGCACCAAAACAACAACACCAAGATAAACATCATACCAACTGTCAACTAGCATTGCCTTTAATGGTTTTGTAACATCGCCAACGTGGGGAGGAGGTAGTTGCATAACAATTGCTTCTAAAACATCCACAACACCTAAACCTGTTTTTGCCGATATTTCCAACGCCTCAGATGCATCGATACCCATCACATCTTCAATTTGCTCTTTAATTCGTTCAGGCTCTGCTGCTGGAAGATCTATCTTATTAAGTACAACAACCAATTCGTGATTATTATCAATGGCTTGGTAAACATTTGCTAACGTTTGCGCTTCTACCCCCTGACTTGCATCCACTACCAATAATGAACCCTCACAAGCCGCCAATGAACGCGATACTTCATAAGCAAAATCAACATGTCCAGGTGTATCAATAAGATTTAAGATATATGTGTCACCATTCTTTGCTTTATAGCGCAAACGTACTGTTTGCGCTTTAATAGTAATCCCACGTTCGCGCTCAATATCCATAGAATCGAGCACTTGATCTTTCATCTCTCGTGTTTCAAGACCACCTGTCATTTGAATCAAGCGATCAGCCAAAGTTGACTTTCCATGATCGATGTGTGCCACAATGGAAAAATTACGAATATAATTGCGATCTATTGTCATACAGGGCGATTTAGCAAAGAATAGCACAAAACGCAAAGACCAATTATATACTCTTGAAAACCTTTAAAAGAACAGAGATGAAGATCGTTCGTAAAACCCCATTAAACTTGAACAAAGATTAAATCTTTATTTGCTTAATCACAATGACAATCAATATGAAATTCTCTATTTTGATTTTTACCAATTAATAAGATTCTAAGCATTTTCAATAACCTAGCTGTATTAAGCAAAATCGTCATAAAAAATTGTTAAGAAGAAAAAGTTAATTGATTTTTTTATTCACTATGCCTTTTTTACACCATTGTGCAGGCTGTAATTCAGCTATCACAATCCCAATTAGAATAAGTAAACCACCTAATAAAGCTGAAGCAGATAAACGCTCGCCAGCCAAACGTCCAACAATACCAGCCCAAACAGGTTCACCTGCATAAATGAGTGTTGCACGAGTAGGTGAAACAGATTTTTGTGCCCAGTTCATAGTCAATTGGATTACCGCACTCATCAAAGCTAAACTTAAACCCACATTTAACCAAACCCATGAAAATTCAGGAATATTTTCCCCCATTAAAGGCATACAGAGAAATGAAAAAACACCACCAAAAAATAATTGTATAACCGTTATACGCCGACTATCCACCTTATTTGCAAAAAAACCAATAAGAATAATTTCCCCAGCAATCGCCAAAGCTCCTAGCAAAGTAAAAATTTCACCTTTTGAAAAATTAACACCTTTAAACCCTTGTCCAGAAACCAGCAAAAGCCCAACAAAAGCAAAAATAATACCAATCCAACTGGCAAAATGAGGCGGCTTTTTAAAAAAAATCCATTGCAATATTGGAACCATCGGCACATAAAGTGCCGTGATAAATGCTGACTGACTACTGATAATAGTTTGAAGTCCCGCTGTTTGCAGAGCGTAACCAAAAAACATTCCCAAACCAATACTCATACCAGCAAAAATTTCATAAAAAGTTATGCCTTTCATAGAGCGCAAAAAAATCAGACCAGATATGAATGCTGCAACAATGAAACGAAATCCCACAAAAAAAAGCGGTCCACTATATTGTACTGCAATATGAATAATTAAAAATGTAATACCCCAAAGTATTGTCGCAGCAAATAATGCCAATTCTTGCTTACTGAACAAAAAGCGTCTTAACTGCTGCATTTCAGCCATGAAAGGTTCCATCCCTAAATTGATTCCGATACATTTTATGAAACGATAAGCGTCCCAACTCCATGTTCGGTAAATAATTCAAGCAAAACAGAATGAGGTGTTTTACCATTTAAAATAACTACACCTTCCACGCCATTTTGAATAGCTTCAATACAAGTTTCTACCTTTGGAATCATACCATCTGAAATTATTCCATCTTTGATAAGATGTTCAGCCTCAGAAATTGTCAATTCTTTTAAAATCTTACCCTCTTTATTCAACACACCAGAAACATCAGTTAGAAATAAAAGGCGTTTAGCTTTTAAAGCACCAGCAATTGCGCCAGCAAAAATATCAGCATTAATATTATAGGTTTTGCCGTCACGGCCCGGAGCAACCGGAGCAAGTACCGGAATCATTTCAGAACGTGCTAACAGATCCAACAATGTCCGATCAATTTCAACAGGCTTACCAACAAATCCTAAATCCAAAATACGTTCAATGCGCGAATCAGGGTCAATTATAGTCTTATAAGCTTTTTCAGCAAAAACCATATTGCCATCTTTACCACAAAGACCAATTGCCCATTCTCCTTCAGCATTGATGAGAGCTACAATCTCCTTATTGATGGAGCCTGCTAAAACCATCTCAACTACTTCAACGATTTTTTCATCAGTTACGCGTAAACCATTTTCAAATCGCGATTCGATACCCATTTTCCTCAAAATATCAGCGATTTGAGGACCACCCCCGTGAACTACAACAGGATTAATGCCCGATTGTTTCAGTAGAGCAATATCACGTGCAAATGCCTGCCCCAAAGCAGGATCACCCATAGCATGTCCGCCATATTTTACAACAACCGTTTTATTTTCATATTCTTGCATGTAAGGCAAAGCAGATGACAAAAACGCTGCCTGTTTTTCGAAAATATCTGCGGCAGTATTTGCAATATCACCCATCAAAAGAATCTCCTCACCATTTTTTGCCCTCTTTTATAAAGTTTAGGGAAAGTGAAAACAGATTTGAAATACATTTTCTCTATTCAACTCCTTAAAAATCATCTGATTTTTTCAAAATTGCGTTTAAAACAAATGAAACTAGATAAATACACCTTAAAGCAATTATTGACACTGGAGTACTTAAAAAAGAGAAACAAAAAATATCACTGCTTTATAAGCTTACTTTATCAAAAGTGCTAGGATAGTATAAAAAATTTTTTGGGGAATGCTATAAAATTACTGATTAAACTATACAATAACGCTTTAACAAAATAGGTTTTAAAAGATCAACGGTTTTATGGAAAAAATATTTTTCTATAATATAATTAATTGCCATATCTCTAGTAAATGGAACAATTTAGTAAGTTGTAATAATCGTCTAATACATAAATGCATTATCATTACTAATTAAACATTGTTTAATAGAATCCAAGCCTTAGCAATTTCTGCGTAAAAGTTAAGCACTCATAAAAGCGATTGTATTTTGATCTCTATGTCTATCTTTTAAGGTTTTTACTTTTATCACGATCTGTACCATATTGGACCAATCCGTTCTATTTTTTTTGAAGAACTAACTATCAAAAATTTCACCTTAATAAGTTTCCAATAAAATTAATTATCATCACAGTGCAATATCGAAACTTGTTCGTTATTTTTCCTTCACAATCCATAGCTTTACAAACTACTGAAATTTAAACACTAATTCATTACTCAACTATCATTGCTGTAAAACCGAAGCTATAAAACAAAAATTTGCTTTCAAATACAAAAATTAAATGTGATTTGAGTTTTTCTACTAATATCTTACAATAAATATGATAAAAAACGTTGAATATATTGAAATTTATGCAACCAATTCACAACCCTTTCATACTATAGAAACTACAAAAAACTGAAAAACAAATACATGAAATCTATAGTTACTGATTACTCTGATTGCGCCCAATGGAAAATATTTTATACATAAAGCTTAAAAAACTATGTTGATTATCCAATCTTAGGCAGAGAATTGACCATTCTGATACTTTCTACCACAATCTTCTATAAGTATTTTAAAGATTATACTTTAAGAAGAACCTGTTAGGCTATTTGATTTAAGAATATTCTGATAGATTTAGCAGATATTCATGTGTACTTTTTTTCATTCCTTGCTGTGTCTATTTTATGAATTTTGACCAGCAATATTTTCAAAAAACTCTTTCATACGCGAAAAAAAACCGTGTGATTGCGGTGAATTTTCATGATTGGAAAGTTTATCAAATTCTTGCAATAATTCACGTTGTTTTTGCGTCAATTTTTGCGGTGTTTCAATAGTGATATGTATATAAAGATCACCTCTTGTTTGTTGGCGTAACATAGACATTCCTTTACCTCTAAGGCGGAATTGATGCCCATTTTGTGTACCTTCTGGAACTTTTACTCGCGCTTTGACACCATCAAGATCAGAAACTTCAAACTCTCCTCCTAACGCAGCCGTAATCATCGAAATAGGCACACGACAATGAAGATCTGCCCCATCCCTCTGAAAAAATTCATGCGGTTTAATGGAAAGAAAAATATAAAGATCACCCGCAGGACCTCCACGAGTTCCAGCATCACCTTCACCAGAAAGACGAACACGGGTACCATCTTCAATACCTGCTGGAATATTGACACGCAACGAACGATTTGCTTCCACCCGTCTTGTACCAAGGCATTTTGAACATGGATCTGTAATGATTTCACCACGGCCATGACAGAGTGGACATGTTCGTTCAATAGAAAAAAAACCTTGCGCAGCACGCACACGCCCAGCCCCATAACAAGTTCCACAAGTTTGTGGTTTGGAGCCTTTTTTTGCACCCGATCCCTCGCAAACATCACATACAATGGAACTTGGAATATTAATTTGCGCCGTTTTACCTGCAAATGCTTCTTCTAATGTCACTTCCATATTATAACTTAGGTCTGCACCACGTTCACGGCCATCACTACGTTTACGATGTCCACCGCCCATGATTTCGCCAAAAAAATCTTCAAAAATATCAGCAAATCCACCACCAAACGGACTAGCCCCCTCACGATTACCACTTTCAAAAGCGGTATGACCAAATCGATCATAAGCAGCCCGCTTTTGAGGATCTTTCAGAACTTCATAGGCTTCACCAATCTCTTTAAATTTTTGTTCTGCTTCTTTATCCCCTGGATTACGATCAGGATGATATTGCATTGCCAGCTTACGAAAAGCAGATTTCAGCTTTTTATCATCACATCCACGCGTTACGCCGAGAATTTCATAATAATCAACTTTCATCATGTATTCCTGATAAATTTTCCGTCATCCATCTCAAGATAAATTTGTTTTAATCTATATTCTTTAAGCAACAAAGTTATAAAATTGTTCCTAAGTAACAAAACCCAGCCTTATATTTCACAGGCCGGGTTTATTAACTTATAAATACATTTGCTTCAACTATTTCTTTTGATCATTAACTTCTTCAAAATCAGCGTCAACAACATCATCATTTTTTGTATCTGTTTTAGCATCAGCCTTTGCTGCTGTTTCTGAAGCTTCATACATAGCTTGCCCAAGCTTCATGCTAACTTCTGCTAATTTTTGCATCTTTACTGTTACCTCTTCAGTATCAGTACCCTCAAGTGCAGTTTTTAAATCAGCCATTGCTGTCTCAATCTGACCTTTATCCTCAGGTGATACTTTATCACCATATTCAGCTAAAGATTTTTCAGTTGAATGGACAAGAGCTTCTGCTTGATTTCTCGTTTCAACACTTTCACGACGCTTTTTATCTTCAGCAGCATGTGCTTCTGCATCTTTAACCATATTTTCAATGTCAGCATCACTCAAACCACCTGACGCTTGAATGCGAATCTGATGTTCCTTACCAGTACCTTTATCCTTGGCTGAAACATTCACAATACCATTTGCATCAATATCAAAAGTGACCTCAATCTGAGGAACACCACGTGGTGCCGGTGGAATACCAACAAGGTCAAACTGAGCTAATAACTTGTTATCATTAGCCATCTCACGTTCACCTTGGAAAACACGAATAGTGACAGCATTCTGATTGTCATCAGCCGTTGAAAAAGTTTGCGATTTTTTAGTTGGAATAGTGGTGTTGCGTTCAATTAGACGTGTAAATACTCCACCTAATGTTTCAATACCTAAAGATAAAGGTGTAACATCTAAAAGCAATACATCTTTTACATCACCTTGCAACACACCCCCTTGGATAGCAGCACCCATAGCTACAACTTCATCGGGATTAACGCCTTTATGTGGATCTTTACCAAAAAAGCTTTGTACTACTTCTTGAATTTTAGGCATACGGGTCATACCACCCACCAAAACGACTTCATCAATTTCACCAGCGCTTAAGCCAGCATCTTTTAATGCAGCTTTACAAGGCTCAATAGTGCGCTGAATCAAATCTTCTACTAACGATTCAAATTTTGCTCTGGTTAATTTCATCGTTAAGTGTTTAGGACCAGATTGATCAGCTGTGATAAATGGCAAATTAACCTCAGTCTGCTGTGAAGAAGATAACTCGATCTTTGCTTTCTCCGCTGCTTCTTTCAAACGTTGTAAAGCCAGCTTATCATTTTTCAGATCAATCCCATGTTCTTTCTTGAATTCATCCGAAAAATAGCTAACCAAGCGCATATCAAAGTCTTCACCACCTAAGAATGTATCTCCATTGGTTGACTTAACTTCAAAAACACCATCCCCAATTTCAAGAACAGAAATATCAAATGTACCACCTCCAAGGTCATAAACTGCAATAGTTTTACCGTCCTTCTTATCTAAACCATAAGCTAAAGCAGCAGCTGTAGGTTCATTAATGATTCGTAAAACTTCAAGCCCAGCAATTTTACCAGCATCTTTGGTCGCTTGACGTTGTGCATCATTAAAATAGGCAGGAACAGTAATAACCGCTTGTTCAACCTTTTCACCTAAATAAGATTCTGCAGTTTCTTTCATTTTTTGCAAAATCATTGCTGAAATCTGCGATGGAGAATATTTCTTACCCGCTTCTTCAACCCATGCATCCCCATTGTCACCTTTAACAATTTTATAAGGTACAAGCACTTTATCTTTTTCAACCATAGGATCATCAAAGCGGCGTCCAATCAGACGTTTAACCGCGAAAACTGTCCCTTCAGGGTTGGTAACCGCTTGCCGTTTAGCAGGTTGCCCAACAAGCCGTTCACCATTATCGGTAAATGCAACAACAGAAGGTGTTGTCCGTGCTCCTTCTGAATTTTCAATGACCTTTGCATTTTTGCCATCCATGACAGCAACACAGGAGTTGGTCGTCCCCAAATCAATACCAATTACTTTTGCCATATTTTAATCTCCATTCAGCAAGCTGCCTAAACCTTTATCAAGCATCTTTCCAAGACAGCTCCTTATCACATTTAAGCCTGCTTTTGATTTCAACACTATAAACGATAACTTGAGAATCATAACAAGTCTTGTTAGTTGGTATATAAGAACAGCTTTTTACCCCTACAAGAGAATAACGAAAGAAACATTTTCTAAAATAAAAATTTTCTTTAAAATAAGCATTCGTACTTTATAATATCTTTGTTAAAATATATTTCTAAAACTAAGCAAGTACAATAGCATATCTCCCACAAAGCTGTAAATTACGCCTATAAAACTTGAAGGAATAAGAATAATTGTTTCCCTTTTCCTTAACTTTTATTTCTCACAATGACTAAAAATATTCAAGGCAAAGTTTGTAAAAATATCGTTCGCGCACAATAAGTTTATCTAAATATTTCCAATCGCACTTAAATAGACTTTATATTGGCTGCAATAGAGCAACTTAATTTCTAAACATAAGTATTTCTACATCGCTTATAAAATTAAACCCATCTTTGAATGGAGCAAAACTCTTAATTCTTATGTACTCCCTAAATTATTTTCTTTCTGATCATTTTAAACTTTTCTCATTTCTTTAACTAATATGCATATGCCCTTCCCTTTTTAATCATTTACACCAACATAATTTGTGCAATATTACCTTTTATTGATATGTATAAGAATTGCACTTAAAATTAACATGAGTTTAACAAACTAAAAATAAACCAATCCGCTCTAAAATGGAGAGTTTTATGGACACACACACTACTTATACGCAATATGCATTTAAAACTATTATCACTTGTATCTTGTGTACTTTTATAACCCTACCTGCAATTGCAAATGTTAACCAATATAAACTTGGCGACTTAGAAATCATCTACCCTTGGACACGAGAAACACCTAAAAGTGCAAAAGTTGGTAGCGGTTATCTCCATATTATTAATCATGGTAACACCCCTGATCGGTTAATTGCTATTTCAATGGACGGAGTACAAGAAACAGAAATTCATTCCATGGCAGCAGTTAACAATATTATGCAAATGAAAAAACTGTCTAATGGCATTGAAATTCCCGGTAATGGTGAAATCATATTGAAACCTGGTGGTAATCACATTATGTTTATAGGACTTTCACAGCCATTTCAACAAGGCAATAAAATCAATGCAAAATTAACATTTGAGAAAGCTGGAGCAATTAATGTTGACTTTTCCGTAGATGCTATAGGAGCAACATCATCTTCTAAACCAAATACCTCTCAATAAACTTTTAAAACTCTTACAGAGCCATATGATACGATAAAAGCAGGATTTTACGTTTTTCAATTTTTCTTAAGGGCCATTAATGGTCCATAACTTATCTAAAAATAGAGAGTTACCTATCACTCTTATCATATTTGGCCAATGTCAGAAATACACAGTATTTATTCAAAATAGTTTATCAAGCGGCTTTAACATTGATTTCAAAAACGAGTGTATTGTAGCTTTTTTCTATAAAACTCTCTTTAGTTTTTTAAACCTTGTACAGCAGCAGACTTGTAATCTTTATGATCAGATTGCAAACATTAATAAAAGAAATATCATACGAATTATTAACGATTAAAACCACTCCTTCAAATATTTCTTTAATTTTGAACTTCTCTACTCAAAACAATTTCGCAATTTTCAATTTAAAATCGATTTTGTCTGTGCCAAACTGAAAATTATTAAACGCAGCTTTAAGGTTGTTTTCTTTTTGTTTATAATTGCCTATATTAATTGGCTAATTTTAGAAAAATTTAAAATCCTTTTATAATTTTCTTTCGTACAATAACAGCGTATCTTTAATAGCGCACCTATTCCCCCTATATCACCATACTGTAAAAATAGATTAGGTGCACTTTATAAACTCCAACCATTAAAAATGAACTCTTTTTCTTCTTTATTATAAACAATGGTAGATTTTGTAAAAAATACCTCAATGAAAACCTACACTAAGCGAGGGAATCCTAATTAAGCAAAAACGCATTACAAAACTGCAAAGAAAAAATAGTCTTTACCATTAAGACGAAATGTATTTTACTTTGCTACAATTTGTACCATATTTGTTTTGCAAAAAAAATATGAACTCTCATATAACAGCTATGGGCGATTTTCTGCCACAGCGATAGAAAGGTCTAAGAAGCTATGAAGGATACTCCAGCAATCACCCAAACGATTGTACTTGTCGATGATGATCGCAATATTTTGACATCCTTATCTTTTGCACTTGAAACAGAAGGCTATCGGGTTGAAAGCTATACAGATGGAGCATCTGCGCTTAAAGGCTTAACGTTACATCCCCCTCATTTAGCTATTTTTGATATTAAAATGCCACGAATGGATGGAATGGAACTTTTGCGTCGACTACGTCAGAAGTCTGATATCCCAGTTATTTTTCTTACATCTAAAGACGATGAAATTGATGAACTTTTTGGGCTTAAAATGGGTGCTGACGATTTTATTACCAAACCTTTCTCTCAACGTCTTCTTATTGAGCGAGTAAAAGCTATTTTACGCCGTTCAAACGCTCGCAATCAATCGCTTCTAACAGGGACACCACCTGCCTCTTCTCTTAAACGCGGAGATCTCGTTATGGATCAAGAACGTCACACCTGTACATGGAAAAATAGACCTGTTATATTAACAGTTACAGAATTTTTAATTCTGCAAACTTTAGCGCAACGACCAGGAGTTGTGAAAAGTCGTGATGCTTTAATGGATGCCGCCTATAATGATCAAGTTTATGTAGATGATCGTACCATTGATAGTCATATTAAACGTTTGCGTAAAAAATTTAAACAAGTGGATGATGATTTTGCAATGATTGAGACGCTTTATGGTGTAGGTTATCGTTTTCATGAGGTTTAAAGTTATTGTGTTACAACAGTTTGAACAATAATCAAATCAATGACAACAAATACTCAATCAAGCACTGTATCAAATAAAACACCCAATAACGTTTCCCCTGCACGATTTCGTATGCTTACTCATTTGCATTTTCGGGGACAGCGTTTATTTAGACAATTGTTTTTTTCTAGTCTTACACGCCGCATTGTCATTTTAAATCTCGCTGCCCTTTGCATTTTGGTTACAAGTATTTTGTATCCTAAACAATTTCGTGACGGTTTGATTGAAGCAAAAATTGAAAGTTTGCGCACCCAAGGAAAAATCATTGCTGGAGCCATTGCTGCCTCTGCAACAGTAGATACTAACTCTATTTTAATTGATCCCCAAAAACTTTTGGAATTACAAGCTGGAGAAAGTGTTACACCAACACCTCAATCAACTGACACTTGGGATTTTCCTATTAACCCGGAACAAATAGCTCCACTTTTACGCCGTCTTATCACACCGAAAACAACAAGAGCACGTATTTATGATCGGGATGCTACTTTGCTTCTTGATTCACGTGTTCTTTATTCCAGTGGAATAGTTTCTAGCTATGATCTTCCCGCCATTGAAACAAAACAAAGTCCCTGGAAACGCTTATATTCATGGTTTTCATATGCACTTTATGGTGGTGGCCTTGCTCTTGATAGAGAGCAAACAAAAAATAATGGTGATATCTACCCAGAAGTTTATCAAGCATTAAATGGCTCTTCTGCTACCGCTCAACGACGTAACAAGCACGGGCAATTGATTGTCTCGGTTGCTGTTCCTGTGCAACGCTATCGTGCAGTAGTTGGTGCTCTTCTTCTTTCAACCCTCAGTTCAGATATTGATAATATTGTGAAAGCTGAAAGACTTGTTATTTTTAAAGTTTTTGCGGTTGTTGGCAGTGTACTTTTGGTACTTTCTTTGTTTTTAGCCTATACAATTGCTAATCCATTGAGCAAATTATCTGCCTCTGCCAATCGTGTGCGTCATGGCAACAATAAGCGGGTGGAAATTCCTGATTTTTCAGAACGTGAAGATGAAATTGGCCATCTCTCAACTTCTATACGCGATATGACTAATGCCCTTTATACACGTATTGAAGCTATCGAACGCTTCGCTGCCGATGTGAGCCATGAACTAAAAAATCCTCTTACTTCACTGCGCAGTGCTGTCGAAACGTTACCATTGGCTAAAAACGAAGCAGCACAAAAACAACTATTCGAAATTATCCAACATGATGTCCGTCGTCTTGACCGTTTAATTACCGATATTTCTGACGCTTCACGGCTAGACGCAGAACTTGCCCGTGAAACTGCGCAAATTGTTGATATGAGTCAGCTTTTGGAAAGTCTTATTCACGCTGTTCGTGAAGTATATCGTAATAAGCAAACTATTAATATAAGCCTTAATATTATACCGCGCCCTTACGGTAAACCCTATCTTGTTTTGGGGCATGAATTGCGTTTAGGTCAAGTCATTTCTAATCTTATTGAAAATGCGCGTTCCTTCATTCCCCGTAACAATGGTGAAATCCGTATTACAATGAAAAATAATGCTTCAACTCTTATCTTAACTGTTGAAGATAATGGCCCTGGCATTCGTTCAGAGAGTATCGATCACATTTTTGAACGTTTTTATACTGACAGACCAAATGAAGATACATTTGGACAAAATTCAGGACTTGGTTTATCTATTAGTCGGCAAATTATTGAAGCCCATAATGGAACACTCACAGCTGAAAATATTATTGACCCCATACTTGAAAATAGCAAAACTGGTGCTCGGTTTATTATTGTTCTTCCCCTCGCCAAATAGAACCTCCTACTCACAATACACCATGGTGCAAAAAAAGATAAAATATTGCTATGCTAACTATCTCTAACTAAAAAATAAAAAGCTGGCGATTATCAATTTTCCTGAACAAAGAAAATTATCCCTCTCTCTTACCTTATTTGACTGTATGAGCCAACCACAACATAAAGTAAAACTGATTAATGATCAGAGCGTGATATTGTGTGCAAAAAATAAAAAATTCCGTAAACAATATTTCAGAAGACTTAAAGAACAGTGCTTAAATTTGCGAAGTTAGCTTTTGCAATAAAATTTAGAAAACGAATTTACTAGCTGCATTATTCTCTTTAGTCTTGAATATGAACGTTTTTCCATTAATTAAATTTTTTAATTTATGAATTAACACATCCTTCTTTTGAAATTTTTTAGCTTTCATAAAATACAAATTATAGCCATTTGTGAAACTACCAAAATATTCTTTTTAGAAACATTACTCTTAGTACATTGGTAATGTTTTGTATAATAATAAAAATTTCCGAAACCAGAAAAGCTTACTTTTTAGTTAGGTACGCTAGAACGTAATCTTTTTGCCACTTTTTGAGTCAATAAAGATTATTAAGTAACAAGAATTTTCAAATTCCCCTTATTTTAAGCTGCATTCAGTGCAATTAAAATGGATAGATATTTTATCTTTTCACAAATCATATATCAAATTTGCCATTCTAATGTTCACCCAAAAGTTTCTTTTATTGGTAACAGTACTTCCCCTTTCAACACAAATAATCTTATGAATTCAATTGACAATATAGGGGTTAGTTATTTCTGTCTACGTTATTATCTATCTTGTAATAATCAGCTCTATCTTAGTTTACCCATCACCACATTCTTAAGCGTCAAATAAATTATCTTCTAACCAATAAGGAGGCTCCATGCCACGTCTATTTGCTGCTATTAAAATTCCTCAAGAAACAACAAAAGCACTTATATCACTGCAAAATGGCTTACCAAAAGCCCAATGGATTAACCCACAAAATTTTCATATCACCTTGTCTTTTTTGGGTGAGATTGCGGACTCCGTTACTGATGAACTTATTGAAGCTTTTGATACAATAAAATGCCCCCCTTTTATGCTCCAACCTAATGGCTTTGAAATTTTTGGTTCAAAAACTTCCCCTCATTCCTTAGTTGTTCATATAAAACCTTGTGAACCCCTCACCCTTTTACATGAGAAAATACTATGCATTCAAAAACGTTTAGAACTAACTCCTGATGAGATGCAATACACCCCGCATATTACCCTTGCACGACTGCTCGATATTCAACCTGATGACCTTTCTTTGTATTTATCTACTCGGAGTGACTTTTCTTGCCCTCCCTTTGCAGTTGATCACTTTGTTTTACTCCTATCGAAAGACCCCTCAAGTGACGCCCTTTATATTGTAAAAGGAAGTTGGCCGCTTCAAGTATAAGAGCACTTTAACAAAGTACTCTTTAAAGTTGTTCTAAAAATTGCTTTAATAATGTAAAGTCTAATATAAAATAATACGCCGCTACAGTTTAAAATATCTTTTTTACTGATGTGCTGAGGCTGGATCAATTTTAATAGAATCTTCTTTAAGCCCCCCTTAGCTACACCAACCATGGCCGGACGCAAAACACGCTCACCAATAATATAACCTGCCTGAACAACTTGCTGTACAGTATTATCAGGAACATCAGTATTAGGAATTTCAAACATTGCTTGATGAAAATGAGGATCAAATTTTTGTCCTTCTGGGTGAATCTTTTTCACTCCATGGCGTTCTAAAGCTGTCATCATAGCCCGCTCTGTCATTTCAACGCCTTCTGCTAACATTTTCAAACCAGTATCATTTTCGCGTGCACCTTCTGGAATAGCTTCCAAAGCACGATTGAGATTATCAGAAACAGATAACATATCGCGGGCAAAATTAGCGATCGCGTAAGCCCTTGCATCAGCTACATCACGTGTTGTACGACGTCGAAGATTTTCCATATCAGCGGCAAAACGTAAAAGTTGATTTTTTAGTTCCTTATTTTCATTCTGTAAATCAGCTAAGGGATCCGTAGACTCACTTTCTTTTTCTTCAACGTTTTCGCAAACCTCTTCTTTATTCATTTTTAAAAGCTCATCAGCAGCTTTTTTAAATGCCTCGTGATCGTTTGGATTTTTTAGATTACAATTTTCAAATGAAGCATCAGTAAATTTGTTTTTTTCGTCAGACATAAAAGTTCCATTCCTTCATAAGATTTGTTATTTTCGATATCGAAATTTTGCAGATAAAAATCAAGAGATATTTATTCACCTTAATATAATGAGTGTCTACAATAAAAATGCCTAATACAAACTAACGCAATAACTGTGACATAAGTTGAGCTGTATAATCAACCATAGGGACGATTCTTGCATAATTAAGCCGTGTTGGCCCAATAACACCCAAAGCACCAATTACCCTTTGTTGTGAATCGCAATAAGGTGCTACCACTAAGGAAGAACCTGAAAGCGAAAATAGCTTATTTTCCGAACCGATAAAGATACGAACCCCCAAACCTGCATCTGCTAAATCAAGTAATTGCGCCATACTTTCACGCGTTTCAAGATCATCAAATAAATGCCGTAACCGCTCTAAATCTTCTTCTGCTTTTACATCTTCAAGTAAATTGCTTCGCCCACGGACAATAAGATGCATCTTATGATCTGAATCTTCTCCCCCCCAAAGAGCTAATCCAGTTTCAACAAGATGATGGGATAATTGATCAAGTGCAGCTCGCGTTTCCACACATAAACGTGCAATTTCCATTTTAGCTTCATTGAGCGTACGCCCTTGAATATGAGCATTAAGAAAATTTGTTGCTTCCGTCAATTGCGAATGCGTAACACCTTCTGGTAAATGAATAATGCGGTTTTCAACTTCACCTTGTTGCGTCACTAAAACTGCAAGAGCATGCTCGCCATCAAGACGTACAAATTCAATATGCTTTAATGTACCTTCATATTTCATTGCTAAAACCAATCCCGCCCCACGTGAAAGGTCTGAAAGAATTTGGCTAGCTTGGATTAAAAAGTGTTCAACTGATTGTGTATGACCTGCCTCTTTGACTTGAAATTCAATATTCTCACGTTCTTCAGATGGCAAATCGCTTACTTCCATAAACGCATCAACGAAAAATCGTAAACCTGATTGCGTTGGCATTCGCCCTGCAGACACATGAGGTGCATAAATCAAACCAAGGTGTTCAAGATCACTCATTACATTACGAATTGTCGCAGGTGATAATGTTTGTTGTAAAAGCCGCGACAGATTACGTGATCCTACCGGTTCACCATCATTAAGGTAGGCTTCAACAATATGGCGAAAAATATCACGCGATCGTTCATCAAGCCCTTTAAGCTCATCGGTAATAGATGCCTGTTTTATCACAATTATTTCACCACTTCAAAAACACTTTTTTCTTATATAAGCTTTATTAAGGTTTGGTCAAATACTCTAAAGCAACGTAAAAAGAATATTACATATTTATTGCCAAAAGTACTATATGTTTTATCATCAACGGTACTATCATTAAAAGAGAGGCTATTTTATGTAGCACTCTAATCTTCATCCTTCTCAAATGCAAATAACCTTCTTTGAATAAGATCTCAAAAAATTGTAGAAGGATCAAATTCCGCAAAATTTGGCAATGCTCACATTTTATAATTATTTAAGCTGGACACCAATATAAAAAATTTTCTCACGATAAAACCCTTAAAGGTCATAATATTGTTATTTCTTGTCATATCTATAAAAATATACTCATGATTAACTTTAACTATGATGTAAACTTACAAACTAAATCTAATACTATTTTTTCGTTATAATAAGTCGCAAAACTTTTATGGACGTGAAAACAACCACCACAAATAAATCTCTTAAGCTGTATTGATCACTTTATTTATTAGAATTTACAAAACCGGTATTGTCAAATTTATCCTCCTATAACAAGTTCTCACCCAAACAAATAACCTACCCCTCATATCGGAGAGATACGTATGAAACGTATAGTAAATAAAAAACTTGTTATTGCTACACATAACACCGGAAAATTGCATGAAATCACTGCATTAATTGCTCCTTTCGGCTTAACAACACTCTCAGCAAAAGAACTCAATTTGCCTGAACCAAAAGAAACAGGAACAACATTTGAAAAAAATGCCTATATCAAGGCCTTTGCAGCAGCAAAAACTACACAACTTCCTGCTTTATCTGATGATTCTGGTTTAGAAATAGACGCATTAGGTGGTGCACCAGGCGTCTATACAGCCGACTGGGCCATTCAGCCTGATGGTACACGTAATTTCTTAAAAGCTATGCAAAAAATAGAAGATGAATTACAAAAAATTGGAGCCCTTGAAAAAAGCCAACGCAAATGTCGGTTTATATCAGTCATCTGTATTGCATGGCCCGATGGCTATGCAGATTATTTTCGTGGCAGCATTGAAGGCACATTCATTTGGCCACCACGTGGAGATAAAGGTTTTGGTTTTGATCCCATTTTTCTACCAGATGGATATGAAAATACCTTTGGTGAAATGTCAACAGAGCAAAAACATGGCTGGACACTTAATGATAAAACACCACTTTCTCATCGCTCACGCGCTTTTAAACTTTTTGTGGAAAATTTTTTGGCACCCTAATGGCTGAACCTTTCGGTATTTACATTCATTGGCCTTTTTGTGTTGCTAAATGTCCTTATTGTGATTTTAATTCGCACGTTCGCAAAAGTGAGGTGGATCAACAACGTTTTGTAGCCGCCTTTAAACGCGAAATGGCAACACAATATCTTATGATAGGCCCCCGTCATATTACAAGTATTTTTATAGGCGGTGGTACACCTTCCCTTATGACGCCTCAAACTGTTGATGCATTACTACAAACTGTTGCTAAAAATTGGACAATTGATGATAAGACTGAAATCACATTAGAAGCTAATCCCTCCAGTGTAGAAGCAGAGCGCTTTCGCGGCTATCGTGCGGCAGGTATTAATCGCTTATCTTTAGGTGTACAAGCACTCAACGATAAAGCCCTGCGACAACTTGGCCGTCTTCATGATGTTAAACAAGCTCTTAATGTTATCGCTTTAGCGCGTGAAATCTTTACACGTTTATCTTTTGATTTAATCTATGCCCGCCCTGAGCAAACACTCAAACAGTGGAAATATGAACTTTCTCAAGCTATTGATCTAGCAGCAGACCACCTTTCCCTTTATCAACTAACCATTGAAGAAGGGACCGTCTTTAAAAAACTTCATGCCGCAGGAAAACTTATTCCTCCAGTACCACAGCTGGCAGCAGACCTTTATAACCTTACCCAAGAAATAACGACTATGCATGGCCTTCCTGCTTACGAAATCTCAAACCATGCAATGCCTGGCGCTGAATCTCGTCATAATCTTCTTTATTGGCGTTATCATGAATATGCAGGTTTTGGCCCAGGAGCACATGGACGCTTTATACAACGCCCGATGGAAAATTTTCCTATTTTTTCCAAAATACCACTATCCAAAACTAAAAAACTTGAACGTTATGTCACAATGAATGAAAAACATCCCGAACGTTGGCTTGAATTGGTAGAAACCACAGGCCATGGCTGTACCGAAACAGAACAATTAACAAGAAGACAACAGGCCAACGAAATGTTGCTCATGGGTTTGCGTCTTTCAGAAGGTCTTGATCTTACACGTTACGAAACCTTAAGCTTAAAAAGTTTATCACCAGTCAAACTTGCCAATTTACAACAACAAGGCTTGGTAGAAATGTCAGACAACCAGCGCTTAAAAGCTACAACTAAAGGATATATTGTTCTCGATTACATCATTAGTCAATTGGCAAATTAACATTTCTGTTTCAGGTGAAAAATTACGAATAGTGATCCTAGTTATAAAATGCTTCTATAATCTAACCTATTTTATGTTTATAGTGACCGTTTTTATGCAAAAAAATCAACAATGAAACGCTCATAAATCGAAGTGAGACTTTCCAATGCATCAAGGGTTACGCATTCGTCCACCATATGCATGGTTTGCCCTGGTAAACCGAATTCAACAACGGGACAATAATCCTTAATAAACCGTGCATCTGATGTGCCGCCAGAAGTTGAAAGTTCTGGTCTGTTTCCTGTCACGCTTTCAATAGCGTTCGATAAAGTTTCAATCAGTTTATCATTTTGAGTTAAGAAAACACTACCCAAATTCTGTACCCATTCAAGTTGATAAAATGGAAGCTCATTATGATTATCTTCTGATTGTACCAACGCAAGACGATTTTCAATTTCAGCAATAAGCGTTTCTCTTGTCCAAAGATCATTGTAGCGTATATTAAAACGGATTACCGTGTGCATAGGAATAATATTGACAGCACAATTACCCGTATCGATACTTGTTAATTCTAAATTACTTGCTTGAAAATTTTTTGTTCCTTGATCCAGAGGAGTTTGTATCAGTGCTTGGATAAGCTTATTTGCTAAAGGTAATGGATTGGCTGCTCGCTCAGGAAAAGCGACATGACCTTGCCGACCCTGCACTCTAATAATACCGGAAATTGACCCCCGACGACCAATTTTGATCATATCGCCAACAACTTTTACACTCGTGGGTTCACCAACAATAGCCGCAGTCCATTTTTCGCCTTTTTGTACTGCCCATTTTAAAAGTTTTACCGTACCGTTAAGGGCAGGACCTTCTTCATCACCAGTTATCAAAAAACTTATTGTCCCTTTAATTGGCTGTTTCTCAACAATCCGCGCTAGCGCCGCTATAAAGCACGCTATGCCTCCCTTCATATCAACAGCACCCCTTCCATATAGTTTCCCTTGATCTATGACCCCCTTAAAAGGAGGATAAGTCCAATTGCCCAGCTCACCAGGTGGAACTACATCACTATGACCCGCAAACATAAGATGTGGACCTTTATTTCCAATCTTTGCGTAAAGATTCTCAACATCTTCTGTATTTTTATCTACAAAAACAGGGCGTTCAACAGTAAACCCCAGTTTTGTCAAAAAGTGTTCCAAAGTCGATAAAGCACCTGCTTCATGAGGTGTAACAGAAGGACAACGGATAAGTGCCTGTAATAACTGAATAGGATCTGTAAGGACAGGCATAAGCGTTATTCCAATCTGGAGCACAAAGAATGATTTAAAAATGTTAAGTCAAATCATAAAAAAGATAAAGCAAAAATGTTAAAAACCCTTACTAAACGAAAAAAGAGAAAACAACTGCACTAAAGGTTCAACAACTTCTATCACTATATGAAGTACTCTATTACAAATCTTATGAAAGACATTCTTTTTTCGAAAATTTTTGATCACATTCTAAAAAAGATATCATAATTGCGTTTTATAATCGTACCCATTGTTCTCTACTAAATATTTTAAGTTTATATGAAATGGATATTTTACACGTTTTCTGGATAACAAACTTATCTAAGAATATATAAAAATCCACTTAAAATCTGATAACTACAAAACAATGTTATAAAATATCACTGCGTAAAAATTGCAATCAATGCA
>NZ_CP019781.1:1155000-1377500 GCF_002022505.1 Bartonella sp. WD16.2 | reverse complement strand
CTTAAGATAAACAGAATAGCCTGAAGGATTATGCATCAAAGCGGTGATAACAGATTCTATATCATCTAAACTCTCTTCATAAACACCTCGCAAATGTTCAGGATTAAGGAAGGCAATGGCTTATTGAATAATAATTTCTTTATTGGAATTTTATTTTCAAGTTACCTTTTCATCAAAGTGCTGATGCTTTCTAAAGGGTTTTTACCTTGAATGATTTTTTGAACTTCTGTAGCGATAGGTGCGTAAATTCCTTCTCTTTGAGCAATTTGAGTAATTGCGTTAGAAGTTTTAATGCCTTCGGCTACTTCGCCTAGCTCGCTTAAAATGTTTTGCAAAGGTTTGTTTTGCGCTAATCCTAATCCAACACGATAATTTCTAGAAAGAAGGGAATTTGCTGTTAAGAACAGGTCACCTGCACCAGACAACCCTAAGAAAGTTTGCATTTTTGCACCAAAATGTTCTGCAAATTGATACATTTCTACAAGTCCACGCGATAGGAGAGATGCTTTAGCATTCTGACCTAATTGCAGTCCGTCACAAATTCCAGCCGCTATGGCAATGACATTTTTATATGCACTTGCCACTTCTCCACCAATGATGTCATTTTCAATATAGGGTTTGATAAAGTCAGGCATTCTGTTTGCAAATTCTTGAGCAAGGGTGGAATTATGCGAATGAATAGTTAAGGCACATGGGAGAGAGAGAATGATTTCTTTAGCAAAGCTTGGACCTGCTAAAAAACAAAGATTTTCTGGAGCAATAAAATCTTTGGCAATTTGACTGACAAATGCTCCACTATCTTCTTCAATTCCCTTGCTTGTGATGAGTATTTTTGAATCTTTTTTCAAGCATGTGTAAGCAAACCATTCTCTTAAAGCTTGAACACTAATAGCAATGACAAAAAGTGTAGAATCTAAACTCTCGTCTAAAGAACATTGTGAAATGATTGAATGAGAATTGTGACTCAATATTTTGTTTAAAGGCTCTAGTGCAGAGGTGATATCACGTCTTGAAACAATTCGGACTTCATTTTTATGTGCAAAAGCAAATGCAAGAGCTCTTCCCCAAATTCCACCGCCAAAAATTGTTATCTTCATTTTATTCCTTAAGTATTTTAAAGACGATACTTCATCTCATACATTGCCAAACGCATCTTTTAAGATAGGGAGAATATGTGTTTTCTTGGTTAAGAAAAGGACGTTTTTATACGATGAATAGCGTTTTTTGAATGGCTGTCAATGTTGATTAAAAAAGTCTGGTACGATTTGTTTTCTTGAGAAAAGGCGGGTTTTATTTAATTTTGCGTTGTTTTTTACCAGATTTTTATCACTTTAGAACATTTTTAATTTTGTTAAAATGGTGCATCTTCTCTTTGTGCATTGATGTAGAAAAGGTTTCTTAAGGTAAAAAGAATTTCTTAAAACGGTAGTAAGGCACTGTTAAACATCTATCGTTTGAAGTTTTGCTACAAATCTAGGAAGTCTTTGATGAAGTGAAATCGATTTGATAGTGCCTGCTTGTTAGGAAAAGCAACATGATAGCAAAGTGATGGCAGCATAATTGGCAGGTAATATAAAAAGGGGTGATGGTGTGTATCCACCACAAGACAGTATAAAATTACTGCAACGTTTATTTTAATACAATAGCTATCTTATTCCGCGAACATGAGGTTATGCGTGAATATAAAGAGGCAATAAATGAGAGACAGTTCAATCAAACCTTGGACATGTTGGGTGATGCTTTGGTGTGCGGACAGAAGCTGATGATAATGGGGCATATTCTTTTGTAAGGTTAAAATCAGATCGTTGTCTATAACAACAGGTTATAAAATTATTGCGGCATTCATTTCGATAAGCTAGACATGACCGTTCGCAAAAACACAGAGTTATGCGTAAACATACATTGCTGAATAGAGAAATATCATGTCTACAAAACAAAAAAAAACTAAAGCGCGTTTACCACGGGGTTTTGTTGATTACACAGGTCTAGGGTTACAGACGCTTGAAGAAATGATTACTCGGATTCGTGAAGTTTATGAGCTTTACGGTTTTGAAGCACTTGAAACACCGATTTTTGAATATACAGATGCTCTTGGAAAGTTTTTGCCTGATGTAGATCGCCCAAATGCAGGTGTTTTTTCTTTACAAGATGATGATGAACAATGGATGTCTTTGCGTTATGATCTCACAGCTCCTCTTGCTCGCTATGTTGCTGAGAATTTTGAAATTTTACCAAAACCTTATCGCAGTTGTCGTATTGGACCTGTTTTTCGTAATGAAAAGCCAGGACCAGGGCGCTTTCGTCAATTTATGCAATTGGATGCTGATATTGTGGGGGCATCAACAGTGGCTGCTGATGCAGAAGTCTGCATGATGGCAGTAGATAGTTTAGAAAAATTAGGGTTTAAGCGTGATGAGTATGTCATTCGTCTGAGTAATCGGAAAATTTTGGATGCTGTTTTGGAAAATATTGGTTTGGAGGGAGATGAACAAGCTGACAAACGTTTAACTGTTTTGAGGGCTATGGATAAGTTTGAGCGACTTGATTTTGAAGGAGTTCGTTTTCTGTTAGGGGAGGGTCGTTTGGATGAAAGCGGTGACTTTACAAAAGGTGCGGGGTTAAAAAAACTAGATATTGATTATATCCTTGCTTTTCTGTCTGTGCGGCATGAAACTTCAGAGGGAGTAGTGGCGTTTCTCAAAACAATGGTTGGTCATTATGCTCATGGGCTTGAAGGGATTCGAGAACTTGAGGAAATGTGGGAAATTTTTGCTGTCAATGGTTATCAGAAATGCATAAAGATTGATTTGTCGGTTGTACGAGGGTTGGACTATTATACGGGGCCTATTTTTGAAGCTGAAGTGCTTTTTGATATTATCAATGATGATGGGCGAAAAGCTTTTTGGGGATCTATTGGTGGGGGTGGGCGCTATGATGGGTTGATTGCACGTTTTCGTAATGACAATGTTCCCGCAACGGGTTTTTCAATTGGTTTATCACG
Organism: Bartonella sp. WD16.2; assembly: GCF_002022505.1. NCBI lineage: Bacteria > Pseudomonadati > Pseudomonadota > Alphaproteobacteria > Hyphomicrobiales > Bartonellaceae > Bartonella > Bartonella sp. WD16.2. The sequence continues at coordinate 1,374,499 of NZ_CP019781.1, read as the reverse complement.
CTTAATGGCAGTTTTGCAAAGCAGTGGAAAATTGTCTGTAAAGGAGGAGACAGGTCCGGTTGTGGTGTTGATGATGGATCAAGAACCAGGCAGTGTTGCACGTTATCAGAATATGGTGAAGCAATTGCGCAATGCAGGTATTCGCTCTGAAGTATATTTAGGGGAGTCGGGTATTAAGGCACAAATGAAATATGCGGATCGGCGCCGTGCACCTTGTGTGGTGATTCAAGGGTCACAAGAACGCCAGTACGGGGAAGTTCAGATTAAAGATTTGGTGGAAGGTGCGCGTTTAGCCAATGAAATTGAAGATAATCAAACATGGCGTGAAAGTCGCCCAGCGCAAATAACCGTTGAGGAAAATCAATTGGTTCAAGCAGTGCAGGATATTTTGGAAAAACAAAAAAGGTAGATGTTTTTTCTTTTTAAAGATTGCATAGAGGTTTGCAAAAAAACAAAAACAGCACAAATTCCTTAAAGGCGGTTTGTGCTGTTTTAATGTGCCATTTTAAAAAATGTGATCTTCTTTAAAGAAGTGCTCTTTGTTTAACACTTAGTCTTGAAGTGTTTTTAAGATATGTTGAGGTGATGAGACTTCATATGGATCTGTTTGGCAATTATCTGAATAGCCTTTTTCTTCAAACCACTGTTCAATAACTCCATCATTAATGACCGCTGCATAACGCCATGAACGCATTCCAAAGCCGAGATTGTCTTTAGAAACCAGCATTCCCATTTTACGGGTAAATTCACCGGAGCCATCAGGGATCAATTTCACGTTTTTAATACCTTGCTTTTGACCCCAGGCGTTCATGACAAAGGAATCATTGACGGAGAGGCAGTAAATTTCATCAATGCCGACTTTTTTAAATTCGTCATAAAGTTTTTCAAAGTCAGGAAGCTGAAAGGTTGAACAAGTGGGTGTAAATGCTCCGGGGAGAGAAAAAAGAATAACCCGTTTCCCTTTAAAGTAAGTGTCACTATTGACATCTTGCCACCGATAAGGATTATCCCCGCCGACTGATTCATCCCGTACACGTGTGTGGAAAGTTACGTTGGGAACTTGTTTTTTGATCATAATTACGCTCCTATAAGCCTTTTGGGATTGTGTTGCAAAAACGGTTTTGTTTTTCAACGACGAATGTTGGAAGTGTAGTAGATTGTGATAAATTTGCAAGTATTTCATGCTTGCATCAAAGTTAAATGAAAGCAGCTTGAATGGGTAGCCCCTTAAATAAAGGGAACTGTAAAAAGGGTAGTCATTTAATAGAAGGTACCATGGGAAGTTTCTGCATAGACAGCTATTTAATGAGACATTAATTGTGGGAGGATGCTCCCTTTCAAGTTGAGAAAATAGTAGGAAGGTTATTTTCATGATCGTCAACACTGTTTTGACAACAGCTTTTCATGATCAAAAACTGGGAACATCTGGTTTACGCAAAAAGGTATCGGTTTTTCAGCAACCCCATTATGTTGAAAATTTTATTCAGTCCATTTTTGACAATGTTGGACCTCTTGAGGGAAAATTATTTATCCTTGGTGGGGATGGGCGCTATTTAAATGACACCTTTATTCAACTTGTGTTAAAAATGGCTGCTGCAAATGGTGTGGGTTGTGTTAAGGTGGGAAGAGGGGGTATTTTATCAACACCTGCTGTGTCGCACCTTATTCGCAAATATCATGCACATGGAGGCATTATTTTATCGGCAAGCCACAATCCTGGTGGTGTGAATGGTGATTGTGGTATAAAATATAATATTTCCAATGGTGGTCCGGCACCTGACTGTTTGTGTGATGCTATTTTTGCAACATCGCGACATCTTTCTTCTTATAAAATTGTTGAAGTTCCAGACATTGATTTAGAAATAGAAGGGCAAAGTTTTATCGGTTCCATGCAGGTAGATGTTATCGACCCTGTGACAGATTATGCTGCTTTAATGGAAGAGCTTTTTGATTTTGGTTGCATTTCTCAAGCAGTGAAAAAGGGTTTAACCTTGCGATTTGATGCTATGCATGCGGTCACAGGGCCTTATGCGAAAGAAATTTTTGAAAAGCGCTTAAATTTTCCTCAAGGAACAGTAGTCAATGGAACTCCTTTACCAGATTTTGGTGGTTTTCATCCTGATCCCAATTTGGTACATGCAAAGGATCTTTATCATTTGCTCATGTCTGATCAAGGGCCTGACTTGGGTGCTGCTTCTGATGGTGATGGTGATCGCAATCTCATTATTGGTCGCAAACAATTTATTACCCCTTCTGATTCATTGGCTATTATGGCAGAAAATGCACATCTGATTAAAGGATATAGGCAGGGCATTTCTGGGATTGCCCGCTCAATGCCAACAGGGCGTGTTGCTGACCTTGTGGCACAAGAGAAGGGGATCAATCTTTTTGAAACGCCAACAGGATGGAAATTTTTTGGTACGCTTCTAGATGCCGGAAAAGTTACTTTGTGTGGTGAGGAAAGCTTTGGAACGGGCTCACACCATGTGCGCGAAAAGGATGGTTTATGGGCCGTGTTGTTTTGGTTAAACCTTTTGGCTCTAACAGGGCAAACAGCGGCACAAATTGTACAAAAACATTGGCACAAATATGGGCGTTTTTATTATTCACGTTATGATTATGAGAATATTGAAGCACAAAAAGCTTATATAATGATGGAACATTTGCGCACGTTATTGCCCTTAGCTGGAACAAAAGTTGCCGGGTTAATTGTTACACACTGTGATGAGTTTACTTATCATGATCCAATTGATGATAGCGTTAGTGTCGGCCAAGGGGTGCGGGTGTTTTTTGAAAATGGAGCACGATTGATCGTGCGTTTATCTGGAACGGGAACAGGGGGGGCAACTGTACGCATTTATCTCGAACAGTATGAAAGCAACCCCCGCAAATATAATCAAGATCTGCAAAAGGTACTTCGACCTTTATTTTTAGCAGCGCTTGAATTGTTAAAAATAAAAGAATATTTGGGCCGTGAACAGCCCGATATTATAACGTAAATGTCATTTATAATAACAATGCATAATGACATAAATTCATCAATAACATAAAATAGCCTTATTGTGGGTGGATCATCTTCTTTGGATCAACCAGTCGGTCGTAGTCAGCTTCAGTAATCCCGGCTTTTAAAGCTTCTTCCCGTAAGGTTGTACCGTTTTTGTGGGCTGTTTTAGCAATATCAGCAGCTTTTTCATAACCAATTTCTGGTGCGAGCGCTGTAACCAGCATGAGAGAGCGCTCTAAAAGGGACTGGATGTGATCTGTATTAGCACGCAGTCCTTTGATACAGTTAATATCAAAGGAGTGCATAGAATCACCAAGAAGTGAGAGCGACTGCAGAACATTATAACCAATAACGGGCTTAAAGGCATTGAGTTCGAAATGACCTTGGCTTGCAGCGAATGTCACACTAGTCTGATTTCCAAAGACTTGGCAGGCGACCATACTTAAGGCTTCACATTGGGTGGGGTTAACTTTTCCTGGCATAATGGAGGAACCAGGTTCATTTTCTGGTAAGCTTAGTTCGCCTAGGCCTGAACGTGGTCCTGATCCTAAGAAACGAATGTCATTTGCAATTTTGAATAAATCAGCTGCCAATGCATTTAAGCTTCCGTGGAAATTGGCAAGAGCTCCATGGTGGGCGAGAGCTTCAAATTTGTTATTAGCGGTTGTGAAAGTTACTCCTGTGAGTGGACTAATCGTTTCAGCAAATGCAACGTCAAATCCTTTTGGAGCATTAAGGCCTGTTCCAACGGCAGTTCCCCCTTGCGCAAGCATTTGAACATCAATAAGAGCCATTTCAATACGTTGACGGTTGGCTTCTAGCGCAGCGCGGTAGCCTGAAAATTCTTGTCCCAAAGTAAGGGGGGTGGCATCTTGCGTGTGTGTGCGCCCCAATTTTATAATATCTGCAAATTCTTCTTCTTTTGTTTGAAGACTGGCAATAAGAGTATCAAGGATTGGGAAAAAATGTTGGCGTGTTTGCAGTGTAGTAGCAATATGAAGCGCTGTAGGAAAAGAATCGTTTGATGATTGGCTCATATTTACGTGGTCATTAGGGTGCACGGGTGCTTTGTTGCCAAGTGTTCCCCCTAAAAGCACGCTAGCGCGATTGGCGATTACTTCATTGACATTCATATTGCTTTGTGTGCCAGATCCTGTTTGCCAAACAGCTAGGGGGAAATGTGTATCAAATGCACCAGAAAGCACTTCATCAGCGGCAGTGACAATCGCTTGCCCTATGTCTTGCGAAAGTTTTCCTTTTTGCATATTCACAAGAGCTGCTGTCTTTTTGATAAGACTTAAAGCATAAATCAATGAGAGAGGCTGTTTTTCTGAACCAATATTGAAATTATGTCGAGAACGTTCTGTTTGCGCTCCCCAATAACGGTCATGAGGAACCGAAACTGTCCCAAAACTATCGGTTTCTTGGCGTGTTTTAAGCATCGTAAAATTCCTTAACGTATGTTCTATTAGTTTAGTAAAAGATAAGCATTTTTTGATCAGAATCAAAGAGCCAATTAGAATCAATATGAAAAAATTATTTTATTTAGAATCCTTGACATTGTGGATCAATATTTTTATATAAAACTTATTACTAGCACTCACTACTCAAGAGTGCTAGTAAAATTTAAGATTAATCAGTTATACTAAGTTTTAAGGGTTTAAAACATGGCTAACACACAATTCCGCCCACTTCACGATCGTGTTGTCGTTCGTCGGGTTGAATCTGAAAATAAAACTGCTGGTGGGATTATCATCCCTGATACAGCAAAGGAAAAACCTCAAGAAGGTGAAGTAATCGCTGTTGGTAATGGCGCTCTTGATAATAATGGAAAGCGCGTGCCTCTCGAAGTTAAAGCAGGAGACCGCATCTTATTTGGGAAATGGTCTGGAACCGAAGTGAAGATTAATGGTGAAGAACTCTTAATCATGAAAGAATCCGATATTATGGGGATTTTGGGTTAATCCATTCTCTCAATTTGTTTCATTTACTATATCCAAGGAGAAATTAAATGGCTGCTAAAGAAGTCAAATTTGGCCGTGAAGCACGTGAGCGCTTGGTGCGCGGTGTTGATATCCTTGCTAATGCTGTTAAGGTAACACTCGGTCCTAAAGGCCGTAATGTGGTGATTGACAAATCATTTGGTGCACCTCGTATCACAAAAGATGGTGTGTCCGTTGCAAAAGAAATCGAACTGGAAGATAAGTTCGAAAATATGGGCGCACAGATGTTGCGTGAAGTTGCTTCAAAGACCAACGATATTGCTGGTGATGGAACAACAACTGCAACTGTTTTGGGTCAGGCTATTGTGCAAGAAGGTATAAAAGCTGTTGCTGCTGGTATGAATCCAATGGATTTAAAGCGTGGGATCGATTCTGCTGTTGCAGAAGTTGTTGACAGCCTTTTCAAAAAAGCAAAAAAAATTCAAACTTCTGCTGAAATAGCACAAGTAGGAACGATTTCTGCTAATGGTGCTGAAGAAATTGGTAAAATCATTGCCGATGCTATGGACAAAGTTGGTAATGAAGGTGTTATCACCGTGGAAGAAGCAAAAACTGCTGAAACGGAATTAGAAGTCGTTGAAGGTATGCAGTTTGATCGTGGATATCTTTCACCTTATTTTGTCACAAATGCTGAAAAAATGGTGGCTGATCTCGACGATCCTTACATCCTTATTCATGAAAAGAAATTGTCTAATCTGCAATCCTTGCTTCCTGTTCTTGAAGCTGTTGTTCAGTCTGGTAAGCCTCTTCTCATTATCGCTGAAGATGTGGAAGGTGAAGCTTTGGCAACGCTTGTGGTTAATAAACTGCGTGGTGGTTTGAAGATTTGTGCTGTTAAAGCACCAGGCTTTGGTGACCGCCGTAAAGCGATGTTAGAAGATATTGCGATTTTGACATCAGGTCAGGTTATTTCTGAAGATGTTGGCATTAAGCTTGAAAATGTCACTTTAGATATGCTAGGCCGTGCAAAGAAAGTGCATATCTCTAAAGAAAACACGACTATCGTTGATGGCTCTGGACAAAAGGCACAAATCAGTGCTCGTGTAAGTCAGATTAAGGCGCAGATCGAAGAAACAACTTCTGACTATGACCGTGAAAAACTGCAAGAAAGACTTGCTAAACTTGCTGGTGGTGTTGCCGTTATTCGCGTTGGTGGTGCAACAGAAGTTGAAGTAAAAGAAAAGAAAGACCGTGTTGATGATGCCTTGAACGCAACGCGTGCAGCGGTGGAAGAAGGTATTGTTGCTGGTGGTGGAACTGCACTCTTGCGGGCTGCAAACGCAATTACTGTTAAAGGAAGCAATGCAGACCAAGAAGCTGGTATCAATATTGTCCGTCGTGCTCTACAAGCTCCAGCACGCCAAATTGCTACCAATGCCGGTGAAGAAGCAGCGATTATTGTTGGCAAAGTGCTTGAAAATAGTTCAGACACTTTTGGTTACAACACTGCAACAGGCCAATTTGGTGATTTGATTTCTTTAGGAATCGTTGATCCAGTTAAAGTTGTACGTTCAGCTTTGCAAAATGCTGCATCAATTGCCAGCCTTCTCATCACCACAGAGGCAATGGTTGCTGAGCTTCCGAAAAAAGAAACTCCAATGCCTCCAATGGGCGGCGGCGGAATGGGTGGAATGGGCGGAATGGATTTCTAAACGCCTTAACCCATAGGTAAAAAGAAACGGGCCATCTGGCCCGTTTTTTATTGTTTAAGAAGGTTTCTAAGTATTTTAAAGCCTCATAAGGCATGTATATTTATTACGAGATATTTTTATACCTTGAAGCATTGTTGTATTTACAGCTTTGATTTACGCACGCTTTTTTGATCTTCGTATAATGCGGACCTTTCGTGTAGTGCGAACCTCTCCGTGTAATGCAAGCCTTGTTGGTCTTCTTTAACTGCCTATTTATTTCCCCTCCTATATTTGGACGCTGATAAGTATAGTTTGCAGTAAATAATAACAAATTCCCATAGCTTTCAAAAATGATTTTCAGCAAATGATTTGTATGGGATATTTGTACAAAATGGTTTTTTCTTTTTGCTTACTGGGTTTTCAAGTTTATAGCGTAACGTCTTGCGGCATGGCTTCAACGCCCAAAACTTCTGGAATAAAATGACGCAAGAGATTTTCAATCCCGTGTTTAAGTGTTGCTGTTGAGGATGGACACCCAGCGCACGCACCGCGCATATTTAAATAAACGATACCGTTTTCAAAACCACGAAAAGTAATATCCCCACCATCATTGGCAACAGCTGGGCGAACACGTGTTTCAAGAATCTCTTTAATTGTCATGACAATATCAGCATCTTTTTCGTCATAAAATTCTTCGTAGGCCTCAGGGGTTTGTATTTGCAGAGTGGCATCATTGATAACAGTGGAGTCATTGGAAAGAAAATGTTCCATAATTATGCCCAAAATCGCTGGTTTGAGATGTTGCCATTCCCCTTCATTTTTTGTCACAGCAATGAAATCATATCCTAAAAGAACACTGCTAACATTGGGAATTGTAAACAGTTTAGCAGCAAGAGGTGAATTTTTGTTAGCTTCTTTGCTGTTGTGAAACTCTAATACACCTTTGGCAAGGACCACACGGCCTGGTAAAAATTTGAGTGTTGCAGGATTTGGTGTGGTTTCAGTTTGAATAAACATACATTATCCTTTTGTTGCACAAGCTTAAGGAAACAATTAACGCAAAAAAGTTTAAGTATTGATATAATCAGCTTCAATATTTTAAAAGATCGCTTAAAACACGATAACGAGGATAAAACGCCTTCTCACTTGACGATTAATGATTTAATAGGCCTGCTTATGTTATCATGAGAAAATAGGATATGGTAGCGATATCTTGATATTTGTTAATCAATTTACAAATTTTATCAATTTTTTACTTGTATACATAAAATTTTACTAAAAAAACTGCTGCTTTAAAAGCTTAAAATACACCTTATCAAGCATTTGTTCCTTCATAAATAAAGTATATATTTGCACTTGAAGATATGGGAGCACTTAACCTAGCAAGGGGTGACAAGAGGTGTGGTTTGCATCAAGCGCAGTTTGCACTTATCATTTAAATTAAGAGGCAATGCACTAAAATCTACAAATACGTTTACACCCATGTTTTTACAAGGGTATATTGGTGTACATTTGTGTTTTTTGTGTTATGTCAAGAACAACAATAGTTTGTCGATAGTTTTGTCATTTTATTAAGAATGGTTTACAATTTTCATATGTTTTTTCATATATAGTACTTATAGTATGTTTCTTGATTATTCAGTGAAAGGACTATACCGGCTATAGCTTTTTTCAATCAAAGTTTATTGTTTATCAATGATGTAAAAAGCCAACAATTTCACGAACGTGTTTCATTGTATTTTCAGCCAATAGGTTAGCATGTTCAGCCCCATCACGCAAAACAGAATCAATATAAGCATTTTCTTGATGAAGACGGCGTAATTCTTGTGTAATTGGTGCCAGTTTATGGACGACGAGATCCGCTAGAGCAGATTTGAAAAGCGAAAATTGTTGACCTGCAAACTCTAAAAGAGCCTTCTCTTTGCTAATTTGCGCAAAAGCGGCATAAATACCAAGTAAATTATCAACTTCTGGGCGCCCTTCTAAAGCAGTAAGCTCATCGGGGAGGGGAGCGGAGTCGGTTTTTGCTTTGCGTATTTTTTGAACGATAAGATCAGCATCATCAGTTAAATTAATTCGTGAAAAATCTGAAGGATCTGATTTTGACATTTTCTTTGTGCCATCACGTAAAGACATAATGCGCATGCCGGTATCACCAAGAAGAGCTTCTGGTATTGGGAAAAAGCCTTGTTCCTTGTTTTCTCCCTCTTGTATGGGAATGCCAACATTTAAATGTGCAATCCGGTCGGCGTAATCATGATTGAATTTTTGCGCAATATCACGGGTGAGTTCAATATGCTGCTTTTGATCTTCTCCTACTGGAACATGTGTTGCACGATAGAGTAAAATATCAGCAGCCATAAGGCTTGGGTAGGCAAAAAGCCCAACAGATGCTTGTTCGCGGTTTTTACCTGCTTTATCTTTAAACTGTGTCATCCGTTGGAGCCAGCCAATACGGGCAATACAGTTAAAAATCCATGCTAATTCAGCATGTTGAAAAACCCGTGATTGGTTGAACACGATATGTTTTTGTGGGTCAATACCGGCAGCTAAGAAGGCTGCTGTGACTGCACGGGTGGAGTTTTCTAAGGTGAGTGGGTCAGGGTTAGCCGTTAATGCATGCATATCTACAACACAATAAAGGCATGTATGAGATGCTTGCAGTTCAACCCAGCGCTTAATTGCACCTAGATAATTACCAAGATGCAAATTGCCACTTGGTTGCACACCAGAAAAGACGAGGGATGCGCAAGTGTCCATAGGAATTAAGCCTTTCTCTAATGATGTTACGTGTTGCTTTTGTTGTGGTAAAGCTTCTTTTTTGAAAGTCAAATAAGATATTATAGGCGCTGTTTCAAATTTTTACGTAAAAAAGGAAAATAACTCATGCCAAGAGAAAAGCAAATGATACAATAAAACAATAGAATGGAGAAAATTAAACCTGCTAAAGTTCCTATTCGTAAAAAAAGTGGTGCTTGTAGGGACAAAGGGAAAGATAAAAACCCAAGTGCATAATACAAAGCGGCAGCCATTAAGAGAATGGAAACGATTAAGCATGCAATCCACTTGATAAGTTGCATATCACATTTCCAATAACCGCGTTTGATAAGGGTGCTACAAAGCAAGAGTGTGTTAACCCATCCAGAGGTAATTTCTGCAATCACAATGCCACGTGCTGACAAAAGTGGGAATAATGTAAGCGCTAAACCGATATTGATTAAAACACAAATGCCTGCAAAAATCATTGGTGTTTTTGTATCTTCATGAGCAAAAAAATTAGGAATAAAGACTTTTATTAATACAAAAGCTGGAAGCCCTAGTCCATAAAGTTCAAGCAAGTGTGCAACAGTGAGTGTTGATTGGCTTGTAAATTGCCCGCGTTCAAAGAAAAGGCTGACAATGGGGGTGGATATTAGGAAAAAAAGATTGATGCCGGTAAGGTTAAAAAGAGGGTAAATGCAATGGCGTAGTTTTGCAAATAATTGGCTTCTTTGTTATTTTTATTGCGGAAGGCTTTTGTTAATTCAGGTAAAAGAACAGTCGCAACAGCAATACCAACAACGCCTAATGGTAATTGATAAAGGCGATCAGCATAAACCAAAGAAGACACAGCACCTGGGTGACTGGATGCAATATTAGTATTGATCAATAAATTGATTTGCGTAATTCCCCCCGTAATAGCAGCAGGGAATGCTAGGGTTAAAAGTTGGCGAACATTGGGGCTAAGATAAGGAAGACGTAGAGAAATTTTCATCCCACTTTGACGTAAAGCAATTGCAATTAAAGTAAGTTGAAGAAGGCCTGCAATCATAACCCCCCAAGAAAGATTTAGCCCAATCTTCCAAGCATCAAGTTGAAATGTCCAAGCATAGGCAAGCACGCCAATCATCACGATATTTAAAAAGACAGGGGCAATAGCTGCAACAAAATAACGTTGTAATGCGTTGAGCATTCCCCCCATCATGGCTGCTAAAGACATGCACGCTAAATAGGGAAACATAATCGCAGTAAAACGAATTGTAGCTTCAAATTTTGTTGCATCTTCTGCAAATCCTGGTGCAATCACAGTACGTACCAAAAAAGGCATACTCATTTCTATGACAATGGTTAAAAGTAAGAGCAGTGAGAACAGAACGCCAAAAACTTCTTCTGCAAATTCGCGTGCATTTTCTGTTCCATTTTCAGTAATTTTTTTGGAAAATAGGGGAACAAAAGCCGCATTAAAAGCGCCTTCAGCAAAAAGACGGCGGAATGTGTTTGGAAAACGAAAAGCCGCATTAAATGCGTCAGCAGCAGGACCTGTACCAAAAGATGCTGCCATGAGTACTTCACGTACAAAACCAAAAAGACGACTCGCACAAGTTCCAGAAGCAACAGTTATAAATTTTTTAATTAAGCTCATAAAGATAGGTTATGTAAGATATATTATATTGGAAAACAAAAAAAGAGTTTGAAAAAAGCAAAAATCACAAGAGATCATGTAAAATGTTATCATCTCATGTTAGCCTCATGATATTTTATGACGGTGTTTGCCTTTTCTGTCAATAAAATGCATCAAAGTTATTTGAGCGATATTTGTTCCATTTCAGTTATAGATTTTTATCATTTCCCTTCAATTGATCTATAGATATAATAAAAGGCAATATTAGTGCCTTTTTTAAATATCCCCGCGAAAATTTTAAAACCTTGTGCTGATGTTGTAGCATGGTTTGAAAGTTGTGCTCTTAATTAGTTATGCGGCAGTTAAAGATATTAAAATGGCTAGAAATTTTCAAAAGTCATCAGGAAAATGGCTATCGAGGTTAAAGGGAAAAGTAAAACTTTAAGGACAATAGGGAACAAAAGGAACCGAAAGTACAAGTTTCCAACAAAGACCTTTAATCTATCCTCATGAAATAACACAGTTCATGCGAAAAGATATGAGCAGATCATTCTTATACAAGGGCAGCTACTATTCATTGTGGACGATCTATATACTTTAGATGAAAAGATTTAAAAGCTCTTGCTAATAAAATAGATTTTCATTTAAGCAAAAAACTTTTACATTTTTAGTAAATGTGAGTAAATTTCACTTATATCCTGTGATAGTACAAAGATATGGTAAGTTATGATTTCAGATATTAAAGACGCGAAGGGATGAGGATAATGGATGGCATATCTGAGGTTGAACTCAACAAAACAGAAGAAAATTTACACAAAGAGCAGTCTGTTCCAAAAAAGAAACGTAAACGTAATCTATTTATACGCATACTTTTGTTTTTTATAAATAAATTTTTGCATTTTCTTTTCTTCTTCCTTTTATTTATTCGCAGACCAATTCGTGCCATCCTAAATTTTATGACGTTCGCGTCAATGTTATCGTTATTCCTTCACGGTTTTGCATACATATCAGCAGATGAAAGATCGTTATTCGACACAGCAATGATAATTAGTTTCGTCATTATGATGTTTTTCTGTTTATGGGCTAGTTGGGGGTATGATACGCTCTTACTACGTTTAGCATCTCCTGATTGTGAGCTCATGCTCTTTGACTAAATGAGAGCTCACTTTATTCGTTTACACATCATTCAAAATGCGAAGCTTTCTTCCTCTCATTGAGAAAAAACTTTCGTATAAACTGAAAAAATTATTATCATTTTTCTGAAAATTATTAAAAACTTCGTTTCATGTAACTTTTTTCCGTGTTATACGTTACATGAAACATAGTGGAGGTTATATTATGGGCACAATGCATGTCAATGAACGCGTTCAAAAATATCGCAATGCACAGAGAAAAGCTGGATTGCGTTTAATACAAATTTGGGTACCAGATATACGTAAACCGAACTTTGCTGAAGAATGCTGTCGTCAATGTCGTTTAGTAGCAGAGACAGATAAAACTAATGCATCTGTTCAATTATTTATGGAGCAATCTTTAACGGATATTGATGGCTGGACATAATAATGAGAGGTTCTCTTATAACAGTAGCTATACGAGGCGATTTTGGTAAACCAAGACCCGCATTGGTAATCCAGGCTAATCAATTTAGTGAGCATACAAGTATCACAGTTTTACCAATTACAAGCACACTTATTGCTGCTCCACTGCTGCGCGTTACCATTGAGCCAAATAGTGAAAATGGTCTGCTAAAACCTTCACAGGTGATGATTGATAAAATTGTGACGGTACGATGTGATAAAATTAGTTCAATTTTCGGTTATATTCACACAGATGAAATGATACAAATTGAACGCTGTTTAGCTGTATTTTTAGGAATAGTAAAATGAAAATTAATATTTTTCCCTTTTAAATAAATATACATATTTTGTGATAAATTCATTAACCAAGTTAGGCGGTTAAGTTTAATACATCTTATCTTTCAATTAAGACCTTAGTAAAATATGGCAACAGAAATAATTTAAATTACCCGTCTTTTTGATTGCATTCACTAAAGGGTAACCTCAATTGGGTATTAGTCAATTACTGTAAATAGAAATTGTCGCGTAATATTCCGTTTTAATGGTATAGATGTCGAAATGACTGATTATCTAAATAATCACTAAAAAGGGGTGCTATACAATAATGAAAAATCCTCCACACCCTGGAATATTATTACGCGGTGATGTAATAAAAGGCTGCGGATTATCTATTTACTGAGGCGGCGGCAGAACGGCTTGGTATATCTTGTGTAGCGCTTTCTAGGGTTTTAAACGGAAGAGCCGCTATTAGCACTAATCTAGCTATTAGACTTGAGATGGCTGGTATAAATACTGTACGTGTTTGGTTAGATATGCAAACAACTTATGATCTAGCGCAAGCTTTAAAATGTAAACAACCTAAAATATATCTTCTTTACATTAACTCATGTTAGTATCTCCCCTACTATAATTGGAATGTTTTTTAAGGCATTTCTTAAAATGTCCTTATAAACTTCCTCCTTAATATCATGATTTCGGAAGCCGTGTGAGAAGGACAAAACAGGCCGTTTAGGTGTCTTAAATCAAGGATGCTAGGCGTCCATAAGGGAGGGGCCTTGACCTTAAGAACCTAGGTTTGTTAGTCCTTTTGATAAACGCGACAACGACTTTATGATTTTGGTGGGCTCTCCATAGAGTTTGAGAGGCAGAAAACCTCTCATTAAAAAACTATTTTATTGCCAATTTTTGAAAATACTTTATGAGTTAAAAAGTGTGTTGATCGTATATGCAGCGATCAAGAGGGATTCAAAACTCCTTACAGTTTAGGCACAAAATTGACCCATTATGTGGGGTTCCCCGCGATTCCGGGAGTTTTTGTGATGTCCAGGTGCTATGGCACTAAAAGCAAAAAAGCTGACTTGAGCTCAGTACTTTTGACTCCCGGAATACCAATGCGAGGGCGCTCGCTACCCGGCAGCTGGGGGGGGGTGACCTAGAATTGCAAAAAACATGAATGCATCATTATTCTTTACTTTATTCGTACATCATTCAAAATGAGAGGCTTTCTGCCTTTCGTTAAAAAACCTCTGTAAGTTGAAAAACTATTTTATTGCCAATTTTCTGAAATTACTTTATTAATTAAAAGGTGTATTGATCGTATACGCAGCGATCAAGAGGGATTCAAAAGTCCCTACAATTCGAGCACAAAAATTAACCCATTATCATATGGGGTTCCCGGGATTCCGGGAGTTTTTGTGATGTCCAGGTGCTATGGCACTAAAAGCAAAAAAGCTGACTCGAATTCAGTACTTTTGACTCCCGGAATACCAATGCGAGGGCGCTCGCTACCCGGCGGGGGGATAGAAGTGCAAAAGAATTCTCATAATGATATTTTTGTCGGCAAAAAAATCCGATATAGAAGAAGAATGTTGGGAATGTCTCAAAGAACACTAGCTGACTATTTGGGTATAAGCTTTCAACAGATTCAAAAGTATGAAAAAGGATTAAATCGTGTAGGAGCTGGTCGTTTGAAAGATATTGCCGATATATTCGGTGTTCCTATTGCCTTTTTTTACCCTAAGACCGCAACAAAAGAAGGTACTTCCTGCCATCATGATGAAATCATATCGAGCAAAGAAGAATATCTGCTTTTAAAGAGTTTTAGAGTTCTTACATCTGTAAAACAGAAAGCAATTTTAGACTTAATTTCTGATCAGAAGTAAAACTTTTTAAATTATAATATAGCGCTACACTTTCTTATAAGCATTCATCATAATTTCTAAAAACTCTCTATGGCAGTAACGGTTTTGTTTAGCCATGGTTTGAGAACAATTAGTGGTAACTGCGCTGCTGTTTAATATTGATCTGTGTATCATCTGATTGTTCGTGGTTTGGATAAGCATTTGTTTTATTTTCTTCTCTACGCTTGGTCGTGTGTAAAGCAGATGCACACCATTTAAACTGGCAATGGAATTGCTGCTCAGCAAATTAAACAGCAATAATTACTTCAAGGGTTGGTTGCCAATAATACTAGCTTTGCAAAAAAATTACACAATAAACAAAATTGAATGTAGAGCAAAAAATGAGGCAGAGTAAAAAAGCACTCCCCAAAGAAATATATTATATAGGTAAAACTTTAAAATAGTTCCATAAAATAATGGGATAGAAATATGAAAGAATTTTATACAATAACAACTTTAAAGTTTTTTTCACTGATGTTTTTACTATTCGGTATTTATTATATTCTTTTTGCAGATATCGCTTTTTCTGCACCTTTAGATTATCAGAAAAACTATAGTGACTCATTAGAATTAATACAATCACCACTTAACTCATTGTTGTCAGCATTATACATTGCGAGCTTCGTTTTCTTTTTGGCTATGGGGTGGAGTGTTGGATTATTTCGTATCATTAAGTTTCTTGTGCGTCAAAAAGCCGGTATTAAAGAGTTTTGTGAGGAAATTGTTCTGCATTGCTTTGTTTATATTTTTTATACTAACATTTGGGAGTGTTTACAAAAGTTGGGTTTAGTTATTGTCAACAGTTTGCTTAGAGCAGCTGTCTATGTAAGTGGGATGGGTAAAGATCAAATTCCCGTAATTTTCTTAAGAGAAACTTTTCGTTTGGCTGATACTATTCTCAATACGGATAGTGCGAGCTCGTTAACTGACGAAGATAAAAAGTGTTATGCTTTAATCGTTTTTTTATGTTTTACTGCTGTTAACGCTTTTTTGGCATATAAAACTATTAATTGGTCTGTTGTAATTAGAAGACCTAATTCGTTTATAAGTAGTATTTTTCAGGGAGAAACACACAAAACTATGATGGTATTACACATTGCTATCTTTATGATCATACAAGCATATGTGTATACATTTTTACAGATTTTCATCATTTATTTTATGGTAAAATTGCGGGAAGCTTATAATGGTTCATTGACATCAGTGCTTACAGTGGTAGGGATTGCAGTCTTTTGTGCATGTTTTATATATTTTATCCCTAAAGTTTATCGCAATATAATTTCTAGGTTCAATAAATAGTATTATTTCAAGTATTGAGGCAATGCGTGATGGTGCAACGGTTGCTGCAAGAGCTGAAGTGAGTAGAGCCAAAGACAGTAGCATGGGAACTATAGGAAGCAATAGTGTAAATATAACCCTTCTCAGATGGCGAAAAATTCTTTCAAACAAAAAGTAGGCTTCAATATTATCGTGAAAACCCACGTATAGCAGGAGGGAATATTTCCTCCGCAAGAACCACTCAATCGAAATCTTAATCTATGGGAGATTTTTCTAAAAGTAAAACAGTTACTCGCTGGCAATGGAATTATTTGTTCGACAGGTTAAACAGCAACAATTACTTTGATGATTGGTTGCTAATGGTACTGGCTTTGCACAAAAATCACACAATAAACAAAATTGAATGTAGAGCGAAAAATGAGGCAGAGTAAAAAATATTCTCAGAAAATATATTATATAGGTAGAACTTTAAAATAGTTCTGTAAAATAATGGAATAAAAGTATGAGAAAATTTCGTACAACAAAAACTTTAAAGCTTTTTGTAGGAGTGCTTTTATTTCTCAGTATATGTTGTTTTCTTTTTTCGTATATCGTTTTTGCTAAACTTTTAGATATTCCAGCAGCTTTTAATGACCTATTAGAATTAATACAACAACGGCTTAATCAAGATTCGCTACCGTTACACAAGTTTGACTTTTATGTTTATTTGTGTGTAGCAGTTATTCAATTTGTTTATATCTTTACCTTTCTTGTGCTTCAAAAAGCTCAAGCTAGATGTTTTTTTGATAAATCTACTGAGTATGCGTTTTTTTATGGTTGTTGTTTAGTTTTTTTTATAAATTTACGAGAATTTGTTTTAATTACTTTCTATAATTTTAGAAAAATAGTTTTTCATATAAGTGGGATAAGTGAAAATTTATTTCACAGAGGTTATTTGGGGGAGATTAGTTATTTTATTGATACTACTCTCAACCCGTGTACTTCAGGCTCGTTAACTGATGTAGTGGAAAACTTTAGTGCTCTAATCGTTTTTCTATTCTTTGATGTTTTTATTTTTAATTTAGTAGATATAACTACAGGATTGTATAGTGTAATTAGTGCATTTACCTTTCTTATGGATTTTGGCACTTTCCAGCATAGACGAGAGGGTATAATAGTATGGCGTTTTATTGCTTCTACGTGCATAAAAGTATTAGCGTCTATAGTTTTAATGAATTTAATTATTTGTTGTATGATCATATCGCAGAAAGTTTATGGTGATTCACTCATCTTAATTATGGTATTTTTATTTATATACGTGTGTTTAATAATAATTCTAAACTCTATTACATATCTAAAGTTTGGATTAGGTGCTAGTGTTTGTTCAGTTATTAAAGAAATGGTCTATTCCGCAAAAACTGTAATCGCTAAAGCCGCTGCAGATGCAGCAGCAGCGGCTGCGAGAGCCAAAACCAATTGAGCAACAGGCGGTAGTATGGGAACTATGGGAGACGAGGGAGGAACAAGCGGTACAATGGGCGGTGCTACGGGAGGCATGAGAAGCGATAGTATCAACGCTTCTCGAATGACGGGTAATTTTTTCAAGCAAGAAAACAGACCTCAATATTATAGTGAAAACCCACGTACAGCAGGAGGAGTACCTCCCTCAGCAAGAACCAATTAACCAAAACCTCAATCAGTGGAAGATTCTGCTAAATGTAAAGCAGCTACAGTTGGTAATGTTGCCTCTAAAAGTATCAAAAATTTAGCTAACATTTCTGTTCCTGGAATGGAAGATGCAGCCAATCTTAATATGAACGCACCCCCTTCTTTCTCTGCAAGACGCTCGTGAGTATTATAATCCTCAGTCCGATAAGACAAGAACGGTTGATAGAGTTGAGAACACAATTTCAGTTGGACCAGATGAGAAGGATAAATAGATGATGGAAGATTTTATGATTTTTATACTTGTATCTTTTATAGCTGCATTTTTGTTTTATGGAATAGGGAGAGTTTTAGGAAAGACGCGTTTTTCGATTTATCTGAACAAACTAAAGAAACACTGGCCTAAGGAAAAACCTCTTCTTTATTGTATTGTCTACTTTTCTGTATTCTGGCTAAATAGATTTAAAAAGTAAAAGAGACTTTAGCCTCTTTTACTTTTATTTAGCTAACTTAAATTTTTTCTAAAATCCATGTCCAGGATCTGTATTAACGGGTTTTTCGCCCCAAAACTTTTCATTCTCTGCTTGATATGCATTTTGACAATTTTTGGATTTTGCAAATCCTCCGCATTTAGCCATCCATTCTTTGAGCAATTTTTCATCTTTTTTAAATTCTTCTACACTGTAAGTTTTTTCACAACCTGTGATGATTAGCCCAGCACAAAGAAGCAGTGTTGTCATAATGATTTTTTTATGATTGGATTCCCCTTTGTGCTTTTCTTTATTAATTGTCAGAATCACCCCATAATTCTTTATGAAGATTTTTATAGTATTCTCTAAGGCGTTGACCCTCCGCTATTCGGGCGTTTTGACAATTTTTAGATTGTCCACCCGTTCCACATCTATCTACCCATTCTCTGAGCAATTTTTCATCTTTTTTAAATTCTTCTACACTGTAAGTTTTTTCACAGCCTGTGATGATTAACCCAGCACAAAGAAGTAGTGTTGTTATAATGATTTTATTCATGGTTAGATTCCCCTTTGTGCTTTTCTTTATTAATTGTCAGAATCATCATAATTCTTTAGAAAGATTTTCATAGTATTCTCTACGGAGTTGATCCTCCGCTACCCGGGCGTTTTGACAATTCTTAGATTGTCCACCTATTCCACATCTAGCTGCCCATTCTTTGAGCAATTCTTCATTTTTTTTAAATTCTTCTACACTATAAGTTTTTTCACAGCCTGTGATAATAAAGCCAGCGCAAAGAAGCAGTGTTGTTATAATGATTTTGTTCATGATTGAATTCCCCTTTTGTTTATGCGTTCATTTCGTTACATATTCTTATATTATTCGTTGTCAGATTCTTTTTTCTGTTGAACTTTTTCGGGAGCTTCTATCTTTTTATTATACTCCTCTAGCTCTTTTTTGTAGTTCTCTGACCATTTTTTATCTGCTTCTTTTCGTTCTCTTTCACTTTCTTCTAAAGCTTTTTTACGTTCTTCTCTCCGTTTTTTGTCTTCCTCTAGCTGTTTTTCGAATTCTTCTTGAGCTTTTCTTTTATGCTCTTCTTGCTTTTTATTATACTCCTCTAACCATTTTTGGTGCTCTTCTCTCTCTTTTTTCCTACGTTCTTGTTTAAGCTCGTGATAAGCTACTCGCATGTTTTGACAATTTTTAGATTGTCCAGAAAATCCACATCTTGCTTCCCATTCTTTGAGCAATTCTTCATTTTTTTTAAATTCTTCTACACTGTAAGTTTTTTCACAACCTGTGATAATTAACCCAGCACAAAGAAGTAGTGTTGTCATGATGATTTTGTTCATGATTAATTCCCCTTTTGTTTTGCTTTCTGATTGGTGGGTTGATAAAGTTTTTTGTTTTTAGCGGCCTTCTTTGTTGAGTTGTTTATCCGCTTCCCACGCGTTGTCACAATTTTTAGAAGATTCTCCACTCATGCACCTTAATGCCCATTCTGCAAGTAATTCTTCATTTTTTTTAAATTCTTCCACACTGTAAGTTTTTTCACAACCTGCAACAGTTAGCCCTGTGGTGAGTACCACCGTGCATAATAAAAGGAATTTTTTCATCTTTCCCCTCTTTTAATGGTTTATTAATTTCCCCTAAGATGGAGATTTTAGTTTGATATTATATATGCTTTATCAAGCAGACACCTACTGATGATAACATTAGGTTAAAGTTTGAATCTAAACAATGAATAACACTTGACCAATAAACTTTATCCTCAATTTATTGGTTATGTTTGTAATAGTCTATCAAAAAAATGAAGAAAAAGAATATAGTAATGTGGCTGATAAATCGCGCCTTTTGCGACGATGATTTTTTATATATTTGTTGTTATTCATATCATTAACGAGATCGTATGTTACGACTTCGTAATAAGCGAACTATAAGAAATTCATAGAAAACTATTGTAAGAAAAGAACCAAATCCTATGACAAAAGCGCTGCGATTATAAAATAAATAAGTGCCGGATGAAAATTATCTTTTGCTATAAATCCCACCAAGAGGTCTTATTATTAATCCAATAAAAAATGGACTACTCAAGAGTGCTGCTATAATGTATAATGGACCACGAAACCATAAAAGAAAAAGTATAAGAAGCTTTTTCAATGTTGCAAATACCAGATTAACGGTATAACATTTTTCTTTATTATTTAAATGAATTTCATTATTATTAATTTGGTTCACGTTTATTTTTCCCCTCTTTGAATAGTTTACTGATTTCCCCTCCAAGATAGGAATTTTAGTGTTATATTATATGTGCTTTTTCGAGCAGATATTTATCAATAATTCTATTAAGTTAAAGTTTGAATCTCAATAACAAATAACACTTGACCAGTAAGTTTTATCCTCAATTCAGTTGATAATTTTACCAGGTCTGTAGAGTTTTTTGCTAAAATGACTGGTATCTCTCTTAAGGTGGTCATGAGGTTATTAACTAAGCTAAATAATGATGGCTTTTTACAACAGCCACCCCTGATATTGATATTGGTATTATTTTTGAAAAACAAGCTCGAAATTCGTTTAATCATAAGGATAGTTTGCATGATATGATTGCTCAAAGTGGTTATGAAGATGAAAACTAAGATGCTCTTAAGGATTTAATCGGTTGAGGAAGTGAGAAGATGGCTTAAGAAAGCAGTTGTTTTATCTATTTCTCTATGCTCAATAATATGTAAAGCAGGTACAAATTGGGATTTACTAATCTCTTGAAATTTCAATTATACTGAATGTTTAAGCATAAGATTATTTATGGTGATTGTGGGCAGGGGGTATCCTCAAAATATCTACGCTGTTAAACCAGATGTGGCTCTTAAAGTGGGTAATCCAGATAGTATGGAGATGATTGAAAATGGCAAAACTGTCAGTTTATACAGCCTATATACTCCTTTTTCTTAGGTATTACAGTGGTGTTTAATTCATTTTAATTCGTTAAAGTGTAAGTCATGCAATTATTTCCAATTTATTTTAAGAATAATCCATATAATCAAATTACAATTCTCTTCACTTTGGATATTGTCTTTCTGTTGTTTTTTATTTTAAGAGATTCCGCCTATGCTGCTGGCGCACCAGTTGGATTACCATGGGAAACACCTTTGAAAAATTTAGAAGATTAATATCAGGACCTATTGCTTTTGGTGTTTCTTTAGTTACTATACTTATTGGTAGAATTGCTTTAATTTTTGGTGGTGAGATCAATAGACTTACAAAGTGGGCTGTTTGTGTAGTTCTTGTTGTCAGTATAGTCGTTTTTGTCAACGCGCTCTTTACAGGTGCTCTCTTTCAAATGTGGTGATTGGAGAAATGCAATGGATGAAGAGTTAAGACGTACGCCCATATATCGTTTTCTTTACGAGCCTAAGCTAATTATGGGAGCAGAGCCTGAATTAGTACTGATTTTAATGATTTTGACTCGCATTTTTATTGCCTTAGCAATTATTTTCTTAAAAATGAGTTTTGTTGTTGCAACAATTATTGGAACGTGTATTTGGTTTATTGGCCTTTATGTGCTACGCAGGATAGCAAAAATTGATCCTATGTTGTTTCGGGTTTACATTCGTTACTTGCGCTATCAGCGTTATTATCCACCTCGCTCAGGGCCTTTTCGGGTTGCACGATCAAAATGGCCTTATTAGATGCTTCAATTAAAACATTCTCATTTTAGCCTGACTGGGTTTCTGATTTTTTAAATTTTACCATCTTAATTGATGAAAGCTAAGATATCCTCAAGGATTTAATCGGTTGGGGGGTGGAGAATATGATAGTTTAAGAAAGCAGATGACAAAAAAATGATCTTGCGATAAAAAGTTAAAAGAATAAAAAGCAGGCGCAAGGCGATAAAAAATATAATATAAATAGATCATCACATGAAAGAACTCACCCATATTGATCCTATAATTACCCATTATGATGCTGTATTTTGTGATGTTTGGGGGGTTGTGCACGATGGTGTGCGCATTTTTGATTCAGCTGTGAAAGTCTTGCAGAAAATGCGCAAGATGGGAAAAAGTGTTGTTTTGCTTACCAATTCACCCCGACCACGTGAAGATGTTATAGCTCAATTGCAAAGAATGAAGGTTGCCAGTGATTGTTATGACACAATTGTCACTTCAGGTGATGTGACACGTGATCTTATTTTGAGTGCACCGCAGAAAATCTTTTTTATTGGCCCACAACGTGATTTGGCTTTGTTTAAAGGGTTAGCATGTGAGCTGGTTGAAGAAGAGGAAGCTTGTGCGGTGGTTTGCAGTGGCTTTTTTGAAGATTTTGAAGAAACGCCACAGGCTTATGAAAATATGCTGCGTCGCCTACAAGAACGGGGTTTGCCCTTTATTTGTGCCAATCCTGATATCACCGTTCATTGTGGGGATCAGACATTTTGGTGCGCTGGTGCGTTAGCACAGCTTTACCAACATTTGGGGGGGGAGGTTCGTATTGCGGGTAAACCCCATGCACCTATTTATGAATGTGCTTTTGAAAAACTGAAAAACATTCATGAGACAATAGAAAAAAGTCGGATTTTGGCTATTGGAGATGGCATTTTGACCGATGTTAAAGGCGCTATCGATTTTGGTATTGATGTCCTTTATATTCTGGGTGGGATCCATTGTCATGACTATACGCACAATGGTGTGGTCAATAAAGAAGCTTTGCGCTCTTTTCTTGACCATTATGGTTATCAGCCACAAGCGATGATGTGGGCGCTTCAGTGATGGCTAATTTTTTGCGTCTTCAAGGGCACAAAGAGATTCCTGAAGTTTTACGTGGTGCAGTTTTAGCTATTGGGAACTTTGATGGTGTTCATCGTGGTCACCAAGCGGTATTGCAAAAAGCGTTAGATTTAGCACTTGTAAAAAACAAGCCAGCTCTTGTGTTGACATTTGAGCCGCATCCACGAAGTTTTTTTCAAGGTTCAGCTTGTGTTGATCGTTTGACACCAGCAACTGAAAAAGCTGAAATCTTCAAAATTTTGGGTTTTCATGGCGTGATTGAAGAGCCTTTTAATGCACAGTTTGCTGCTCTTTCAGCTGATGAATTTATTAGCGTTGTTTTAAAACAAACTTTTGATGTTTGTGTTGTGGTAACGGGGGATAATTTTCACTTTGGTCGAAAAAAAAGTGGAAATGCGCAGTTTTTGCATCAAAAAGGAAAAGAATATGGTTTTGAAGTTGTTCAAATTCCTTCTTTATGTACCCCACAGGGGGAGGAAATTTCTTCTAGTTTTATTCGTCAGCTTTTATCACAAGGACAGGTGGAAAAAGCGGCTTATTTATTAGGGTATCATTATCGTGTGCGCTCAAACGTTATACATGGTGAAAAGCTTGGTCGATCTTTGGGTTTTCCTACTGCCAACCAAGTGTTACCTTCCCAAACCGGCTTAACACATGGTGTTTATGCAGTGCGATTGCGCCGTTTAAATGGTGTTTTGCATGATGGTGTTGCAAGTTTTGGCTGTCGCCCAACAGTTGTTGATGGTGGAGCACCACTTTTAGAAACTTATTTGTTTAATTTTACCGATGATCTTTATAATGAAAGCTGTACAGTTTCTTTTTTGCAGTTTTTACGAAGGCAAAAAAAGTTTGATGGACTAGAGCCTTTGAAAAGGCAGATGCAACACGATGAAAATGAAGCAAAAGCGGTTTTAGAAACAATTCAACCGCTTTCATTATTGGATCAGTTGCTGACTTTTAAAAAAACATCATGATCCGATCTAAAAAAGAAAAAAGAATCGCAAAAATAGAGCTTAAGCTGATTATGAGAATAAAAATATATTCCAAAACGTCATGGAAAAGATGAGGTTTTCGTTTATGAGTGGGGGAATCAACGGTTTGGAGATCAGATTTCATCATTGTTTTTGTCGCTTTTATTACCATAGCCTCATGTTTTTAATAATAAGAAGGTTTAATGTTTGTTTCTTTCTGTTTTATTAAAACACAAAGTTAAATACGCGCTAAAGAATAAAGATGAATTGAGCGTGTACCATAACAGCAATAAGCGAGGAGAGGAAGCGGTGCTGTTTTTAAAATTGTTTGCATAGCTTTAATATGAGATTTTTCTATGATCGAAGGTGTAATAGGAATATAGTGAGCTTGTATTCCATATTTATGAGCAACTGCTTGAATAGTGGCAAAATCAGGCTGGTTAGGTTCTTCTTGATCGGGCCTGTTGCAGACAATAGTTTTAATTCCAGTTTTTGCGAGTGTTTTAATGTTTGCAACGGTGATTTGTGCACTAACAAAAATACCATCTTCAATTTGCTGCAGCTTCATTTTTGTTTGTCCTTGTTAGGTGCACTTTTTGGGTACACTATCCACGATACCGTCTTATTTGGTGCTTTTAAATAAACAGTATAATTAAATAAATAGTGTGATTAATAAAGTTTTTATAAACGGCTTGAGCTTAAATAAAAATTTATAGCCTGTCTAGAAAGGTGAAAAAACTAAAACGACGTTAATAGTATAAAACGCTGCCATTTATGTTTTATAAACTGTCATTAATGTCTTATAAAAAGTAATCTGCTGAAGTCAGATCGAGTTTAATGATAAGTGCTCTTATTGTAAGATCAATTGATAGGGATGTTTGTAATAAAAATGCTTAATCTTTGAAAGAGTAATATTGGTAAGAGTTACTTGTAAAGAAACGAGCTTTAAAAAAGCAGATCTCTTTGAAATGTCTTAGTAAAAAAAATTTTTGCACAAATTCTTAAACAGTAATTACGTGTCAACAATATATTTTGGGCAAAAGAAAATACACTTTTCTCTTCTTAATTCTATAAACTACTTTTTAGATTCTATGTACTTGCTTTACTTGTGTATATAAATCCTTATTTGACTGCTCAAAATAGCTCAGATTTTGCTATGAATGTGAAGAACTTATAATGGCCTCTCTCAATGAGACTTTATTGAATACCAAGCACAAGAGCTAAAACAATAACAGCATTGGCACTGATAATCAGTGTTGAATAAAGCATAGCAGTTTTTACAATATCAGTCATAATAAACCTCTCATTGTTTTTAAGAAACTTTTCGTAGTTTCTTATTGTATCAATATATATTCACACAATGTTACAAGCTGTAATATACGCTGATATCAAACATTCGGCAAGCTTAAAATTACTTTGGGGTTACGCGAGGGGATGATGTGCTTTATGTTATGGTTTATAGAGGGTAAAAGGTTTGTTATATTGGTGTGTAATTTTTAAAGTATGTCAAAATTGTGTGGTTACAATACCATTAATTGTGTAGTTACAACACCATTTTCACACAAGCTTTATCACTTAAGGTTTGCGACAAAAAAATGCTCTAAAGAGTTTTAAAAAGTTCTTTTGGCGAAGGGGATTGAATGTAATTGTTTAAGGAGAAAAGTGTGCAGCGTAGTCCGGTTACCCATATTGGAGACCAGAATCAATTTTCTGGTCGAGATATTGCGTTTGCGATGGGAATTATCATTATTCTCACAGTTCTCTTTTTACCTGTTCCTGCTTTTATTTTAGATTTGGGGCTTTCTTTTTCCATTGCATTTTCTGTTTTGATTTTAATGGTTTCGTTGTGGATTCAACGGCCACTTGATTTTTCAGCTTTTCCAACAGTTTTATTGATTACGACCTTATTGCGCTTATCCCTTAATATTGCGACAACCCGTGTTATTTTAACCCATGGTGATGAAGGCTATAAAGCTGCAGGAAATGTGATTCACGGTTTTTCGCAGTTTGTGATGGGGGGGATTTTGTTATTGGTCTTGTTGTTTTTGCCATTGTTATTATCGTCAATTTTTTGGTGATCACCAAAGGTGCGACGCGTATTGCTGAAGTGGGTGCACGTTTTACTCTGGATGCTATTCCAGGAAAGCAAATGGCTATTGATGCTGATCTTTCATCAGGCCTTATTGATGAGAAAGAAGCACAACGTCGCCGTCATGAGCTTGAAGAAGAAAGTTCCTTTTTTGGATCAATGGATGGGGCATCAAAATTTGTGCGTGGTGATGCTATTGCCGGGCTTATTATTACGGCTGTTAATATTGTTGGAGGTATTATTATTGGCGTTACACGCCATGGAATGACATTATCTGGTGCTGCGGATGTTTTTACTAAGCTTTCAGTGGGTGATGGTCTTGTTACACAGATACCGGCTTTGATTGTTTCTTTGGCGGCAGGTCTTTTGGTTTCTAAAGGGGGCACCCGTGGTCCAGCTGAAAAGGCTGTTTTGGGGCAACTTGGAAGGTATCCTAAAGCTCTCTTTGTATCCTCTCTTCTTTTATTAATGTTAGGGTTGATGCCTGGTCTACCAGCTATTCCTTTTATTCTTTTGTCTTTGCTTATGGCTTCGATTGGTTATTCTATTCCACATCGCTTGCGCAAAGAATCTCTTGCACAAGAAGCACAGCAAGAACAAGACGCTCAAAAAGCTCATCAGGAAGAAAGCCAGTCGCTTAAAGCATCGCTTGAAACGGTGCGTATTGAAATTGCTATGGGCAAACAATTATCTAAACATTTGTTACCGCAAAAGGTTGAATTGGCTAATCGTGTTGCGAAAATGCGCCGTAAATTTGCACAGGAGTATGGTTTTGTTATTCCTGAAATACAGATATCAGATGATTATAAAGTGCCGGCAAAAAGTTATTGGATCAAATTGTACGGTACGGCTGTGGCATCTTACGAAATGCGCATAGGTGAGGTCCTCATTATGCCGAGCAATAAACCTATTCCCAATATTCCAGGTGAACAAGTGTGTGAACCGGCTTTTGGTATGCGTGCTTTTGCAACCTCGGAAACATTTCGCTCTGAATTGATACGTGAAGGCTATATGGCGGTGGATAATCTTTCTGTGTTATTGACCCATTTAAGTGAAGTTTTACGCAATAATTTAGCGCAATTATTTTCTTATAAAGATATGCGTATTCTTCTTGAGCGTTTGGGGGGCGAATATCATAAGTTATTGGAAGAAATTTGTCCTGCACATCTTTCTTATTCTGGTTTACAGTCGGTTTTAAAACTTTTATTATCAGAACGTGTCTCCATTCGCAGCTTAAATCTTATTTTAGAAGCGGTGGCTGAAATCGCACCCCATGTGCGGCGTTCTGATTTGATTGCTGAGCATGTACGGTTGCGTTTATCGCAACAAATTTGTGGTGACTTGTCTGAAGGTGGTGTACTACAGGTTTTACGGATGGGAAGTTACTGGGATCTTGCTTTTCACAAGGCTTTAAAGCGTGATGCAAAGGGTGAAATTATTGAATTTGATATGGATCCCGTTGAACTTGAAAAATTTGGAACTGAAGCAACAGCTATTATTCGCCAGTATATGGAAAAAGCGGTGCGTTTTGTGCTGATCACATCGCCTGAAACACGACCTTATGTTCGTATGATTATGGAACGTCTTTTCTCTACATTGCCTATTCTTTCTCATGCAGAAATTGCTCGTGGTGTTGAAGTTAAAACATTAGGAGTCATCTCTTCACGGGAGAGGAGTTGATGTCATTGACGTCTTTATTACCTGTGACGTCTTTGCCAATTGATCAGTTGGTTATCATCGCCATGTTAGTTTTTGCACGGGTGGGAGCTTGTTTGATGCTTATGCCGGGCATATCAAGTCTACGTATTCCCATGAATTTCCGTTTATTGCTTGCTATTGCTTTTTCGTTTGTTATGCTTCCCCTTGTTGTTGATTTTTTTAAAGAATTTGGTGATAAACCTAATATTGCAGTACTTACACGCGCTTTGTTTTCTGAAATGCTTATTGGGGCTAGTTTGGGGGTTATTGCTCATGTCTATCTGTGGGCACTGCAATTTATGGCGACGATTGTTGCTATGTCTATAGGATATTCAGGTCAACCTGGCCATAGTGTGATTGACTCAATGCCAGAAACTCAAATTGCCCATTTGTTTGTTTTAGCGGCTGTCATGCTTTTTTTTGCAAGTGATTTGCATATGGTGACTATTCGTGGTCTTTTGGCTTCTTATGATGTTATTTCGCCATCTTTTGTTCCAAATCCAGAAGCTGCTTTGATTGATTATCGTGATGTTTTGTCACGAGCATTTTTAACCACACTGTCTATTGCCGCACCTTTTATTACTTATGCGATTTTGATCAATATTGGGATTGGATTAGTGAATAAATTAACACCTACCATTCCGGTTTATTTTATTTCATTACCTTTTGTTGTCGCAGGGGGGGTATTTTTACTTTATTTCTTAATACCGGAGCTTTTACATTTTTTCAGTTTAGAGCTTCAAGATTGGCTTAATAGGGGACCTTGAGAGTGCAAAAAGGCAAACGTTACCGTAAACTTCTTAAAATACAAAGTTTTATGAAAGCTTATCATAAAGTTGAATTGGAAGGTTTGCATAATCAGCTTTCTGCTTGTGAGGAGGAAACTCGGGCGCTTTTTTCCTTAATGGAGAAGGAGGAGGCTCCTGATTTTTGGGATGCTAGTTTTTTAGCACGGCGTTTACAACATATAGCCAAAACAGAGCGACATCTTCAGGGGCAAATTGTGCAAAAAAAACAAATTGTGCATGAAGCTTCTAGTCGTTTGCAACGGTTAGAAGAAAAGTGTAAAGAGGTTCAAATTATAGAAGAGCGTCAACAATTTAGTAATATGCTCGAAGATTATGTTGCAGATAAAATAATAAAAAACGTCAGTTTGACATAAGTTTTATACTTTATAGTGCTTAAACGTTATAGAGCTTACTTTGTTTTTAAAAGCTATTGAAAGAATAAAAAAAATCCTATGTTTTTAGGATATGAATTATGAAGAAAAACAAGTGGTAGTTAAAAAGAGGCAGTATATGGCACTTTAGTTGCTTTACATGATGTTGTTGTGTCGTGATCCACGTGGGGTAGATTTATTTAGATATTGTGTTTTGTTTTAAAAATACATTATGTGCAGAAAACTATACGCATACAGATCGCTGTGTATAAAGGAAATAGTTTTACTCAAATGAATAAAACCGTTTCTATGAAACTAGAAAGAAACATACATTATTGTCGGATTTAAGACGAAATTAAGAATTTAAACAAAGAAAAGCGAATGGTAGTTAAATAAAGGGGAAGATTATGGCTATTCAGCCACCTTCAGATATTGTGCTTGATGTTGCGCGTGCAGCCGACCCGGTTGAGTATCGCGCTTCTGTTGAGAAATTACGTGATTTACGCAATACAACACATGCACAAACCCACGTACATCAAGAAAACAATTTCGCTCAACTCGTGCACGCTGATTACGAAAACTCATATAGCGTAATACAACACGACTCTCCACAGGTACATATAAAGCCACAGAGCATAGAGAACAAAAATACTGAAGCCTTTAAAAACTTTGAAGCTTTTATATTGCAGACTTTTGTTGAAAATATGTTCACGACTGAGATGCAATCTATTTTTGGAAAAGGGCAAGCAGGGCAAATTTGGAAATTTATGATGGCTGAACAATTGGCTAAAGAATTTGCTATATCTGGAGGAATTGGCATTGCGCAAATGTTAATTTCTGAACAGGCTAAGAAAGAAGATGGGTCATATAATGGAGAGAGAAACAGAATAAATGCTATCCATTAAAGACGTTGTTTTATCATTGATGCGATAGTTCATTAAATGAACCGATCTGGCACGTTAATATTAAACACAAACTATTAAAATGACAGTTAAAATACCATTAAAGGGGAATAAAAATGTCTGTAGCGCAATATAATAATGAAAATGTTGCATTGAAAACAAAAGTTCTCAATAATGATCTGATTGGTCGTGATTGGGCAATAACAAAGTTTATGGCTGCTGTTAAAGGGCTGGCAGAAGTGGTTGATTATGAAAGTAATATGCTTGAAAGCCACGGCGTTCCAGATTATGAAGAGGTTAATTTACGTAAAACACGCGGTCTACGTGATCTTAATCAGTCAATGAAAGATGTTATGCGCTATTTGGATGAGGATGTTGAAAGTAAAATAGAAAGTTTATTATCTGATTTACAGCAAAAATTGCAGCGCAATAGTGAGTTACTTCAAGTACATTTAGAGGCTGTTAAGGAACTTTCTCAGATTATGCAAACAGCTGCTCGCGCTGAAGAAACAGATGGAACCTATGACCCTGTTTTAGTCAATGCTGGAAGCAGAAAATGATTAAAATGATTGTGATGGGGGTATGGGGTTGTTTAGTGGCTTTGGGTGCTTTAATGTTGAGTGTCAAAGTGCATGCTGTAAATCCTGATATTTCAGAAGTATCTGCTCCTGTCGCAGAAGAGGTTAGTTCGGGTCAAACAGAAATTATCAGTGTTCCCATTTTAGTTGAGGGAGCTGTTCAGGGTTATATAATTTCACAATTAACTTATCTTGTAGATAAGAAAGTTGAGCAAAAAATGTCCCTTCCTTTAGGGGTATTGATTAATGATGCTATTTTTAAGTGTTTTTGGGACAGTTATTCAGATGTGCGTGCGGTCGAAAAGATAAAATTTGAGACGGTCAAAAAACAAATTTTGGATGAAGTTAATCAGCATTTTCCAACGCCTTTTGTGAAAGATTTGCTTGTGAAACAGTTTAATTATCTTCCAGCTGATAAAATACGCAATATGAATCATAAGAGATAGAAGTATTTAAACTATGATGTGAGAAGTTTTTTTGAAGCATAAAGTTTTTTAAAATGTACTTTGGAAAAGAGTTTTTGAGAAATTTCTCCGGAAGTTATGAGTGCTAGAAAATTATTTTTGTATCAAATATGTCCATATTCATAAGATCCACGCGGGGTGAGGGGGGAGTTGTAAGAAGAACTTCTTATTTTATTAGAGAACAGAGCAGCTTATTTGTATAGAGCATTATAGCATTTTTGCCTTTTATCTTGCATCCTTCTTATCTTTGAGGTGTGATGCTTTTAAATCTACAATGCAGTTCGTATGTTAATGGGATAGTGCATATTTTAGTGGGTGAGTCTTTTTTGTATTCGTGCATTATTGAGTGCATTCATCAAATGACTGGTATTGGTTTCTTCATCGGAAGGGTTTTCAAAAATACACTTATCCAATTCAATTCCAAATTCTTCTGATGACATGATAAGCTGAAAAAAAGCTTGTACACCTTCATTTGAAAATTCCATATGAAACAAGATTTTTGGTGTAGTGTTCCAATCTAATTCATAACTGGCATTACGGGCAAAACGCATGGTATGTGGGTAAAAACGCAATTCCGTGGCGCTTTCAATAAGTTCGGAAAGATGGTTAAAACGCTCTGTGTGTATACAGGCAATTAAATCACCTACATCGATCAATCGCAATTCTGGAATAAATTGCGCTACTTGTTTTGCCAGAACCATTTCACGGATTTCAGTTATATAATCTTTTTTCATCTTGTGACTTTGTGTTATTGTTTTGGTGTTTTAGAGTTTATATTAGTTTGGCGTAATTTTGAAAAAAGTTGTAGATGCTCATTTTTAATGGATTTTCTGGCTGTTGATAAAACGAATTAAAGCAGCAACACTTTCATATAATTCAGGTGGGATAACTTGGTCGACTTCGACTTGTTTGTACAATGTGCGTGCTAATTCTACATTTTCAATAACAGGGATGTCATTTTCGACAGCAATTTCACGAATTTGTAAAGCCAGAATGTCCTGCCCTTTTGCAACCACAACTGGTGCATAATCAAGGGGTGGTTTATAGCGCAAAGCAACAGAAAAGTGGGTTGGATTCGTCACAATTAAAGTTGCAGTAGGAACATTGGCAATCATTCTCCGACGCATGCGATCACGTGTTAAGGAACGCATCCGTGCTTTGATCATAGGGTTTCCTTCAAGGCTTTTGTGCTCTTCTTTAATTTCTTGTTTGCTCATGCGTAATTTTTGACGCCAGTGAAAATGTGACCATGCTAAGTCAAATCCTGTAATAGCGGCAACGGCTACAATGAAAGAGAGTGACAGACCGACAAGTTCTTTACGAATGTATTCGGGTAAAGCTGATGCATCTGTTAATAATGCATTGATGAAAATTGTATTGTTTTTGAAAAACATAATATAAACAATTATGCTCACACCAATCAGTTTTGTTAATGATTTTAAAAATTCCACCAATCCTGCTTTACTGAAAATGCGTTCAAATCCACGACTGAGTGAAACACGAGACCATTGTGGGCGAATGCGCTCCATAATAATACGTGGTACATTTTGTATAGCTGATGCACTTATACCAATCAGGGGTATAATAACTAAAATAGGCGCTAAAGCTAAGCCTACATTACCACCTACCAAATAAATCAAATGTTTAATATCTTCTGCAGTGTTAATGCGCCACGATTCTGGGCGTTCAAGCCATTGAAGCAAAAAGTTTGAAAGCTGTGATATGGCGGGAAAAGCGATAAAAATAGAAATTACACTAAAGCTTAAAAGAGAAGAAAAAATAGGCAACTCACGAGAAAAGGGAAGATTTCCTTTTTCTTCTGCTTTATGAATTTTGTGTTCTGTTGGTTCTTCTGTTTGGCTCTCTTTATCGGGCTTTTCATTTGACATGTTGGTTTAAGCGCGCTTTTTAAGACGTTCCTTCTTCACCTAAGAGATTAATTGTTCCTTGTTCTGATAATTTGATTGCTGTTTGGGCAATACTACGGCGTGCATTTATAATTGCCTCTTGTTGGATGGAATCATTGCCTGAAGAAAGTTCTGCTTCCACTATACGGCGTGTGCGCTGTGAAAGAGAATTTAAAATAAGATCTTTCATCTGATCGTCTGCCCCATGCAAAGCTGTAATAACGGTATCAGCTGTAATTTTATCAAAAAGCAGTAGCCGTGCTCGTTCTGTCAAACGCGGAATATCTTCGAAAACAAAAAGCTTTGCTTTGATTTTTTCTAGATCTTCTGGGCTCAAGTCTTTAAGATTTGCAAGCATCTCGTCAACATCTGCTTTATCAAGCTCGTTAAGGATGGTAGCTACTTGGCTATGATGAGCTTTTTCTCCTACATTATTATCTTGTGAGAAAACAGGACGCAATGCTTCATCAAGGACTGTGTCTATTTCTGGCGCAACTGGGCGCAAATGCAATCTTCTACGGGTAAGATCAGCACGCACAGCCATAGGCTGCGCCATTAAAATTTTTGCTGCAATTTCAGAAGGAAGACGTGAAACAATGTAGCTAACCACTTGGGGATGTTCTTGTGAAAAATGCATTTGCAAAACATCAATGTTTAATTTTGCAATGATCTCCCAAAGGCTTTCGCGAGGTGGAGCTGGTGCTTTTGAAGGGTCAAGAACTAAAGCAGCTTCCTCTTCTGATAATGTTTCTTGTACCAGATTGTCGAAACGTGAACCAGCTTCAGAAAAAGAAGCTCCTTCAGCAAAGGCATCTTCAAACTGACGAACCAGAATTTCAAAGTCAGCAAGAGAGATATTGGGTAAAGTATGGGCTTGCCCACTCAGACGGCGTAAATCATCTGGAGTAAAATGTTTTAAAAGACGCGCCGCAGCAGGTTTTCCCAAAGCAACAAGGAGTGCTGCAACTTTTTGTTGCCCAGAAAGTGTATCAATGAGTGTAGAAGACACGTGTGTATCAGGTAACGTATTTTCCAATTCGTCTTCTGATACAATACTTATTGCTTCTGTTGTTTTTTCTTTCGTTGCCTGCGTCATATTTATTTTTCACATTTTGCAAGTTGATTTATTTACTCATGACTTCGGTAAGGCTCACCCCAAAACGGGAAGGATCGTCTTCTAGAACAATAACCTCACCACGTGCAATAATACGACCATTGACGACAATATCAATAGGGTCTCCAATCTGCTTATCAAGCGTAATTACTGAACCACGGCCTAAATCCATTAGGTTTGCTACTAGCATGGTGGTTGAGCCTAAGACAATTTGAACTTCAACTGGGATACTCATAATGAGTTCTGGATTGCTGTGTGTTTCATTTGTACTTCTTTGTGCATTTGTAGTACCCACGCTTCCAACGGTTTTTCCTGCTGATGCACTAAAAGCAGGGCCACTGCTTGATGTTGCACCGGGAGTGCCAGCTCCTGGTTGCTGTGCAGTTGTTCCAGCATTACCTGGCATACCAGGTTTTGCTCCTGTAGGACGAGGTGGCGCTGTAGGACGAGGCGGTGTTGCTGGATTGATTCCTTTAGCCCCCCCAGGAGAATTTGTATCATTTGTCATTTTGTCACCCGTATTCTTTGTTTTTTGCCTTATACTCTATTTGTTTATAAAGGTTTTGAGATTTGCTACTTTAAAAAATTGTATTGTATTATTCAGAGATCTTAGTGCATTTTACGCTGCACAAAAACCGGAAAGTTTTTGGGAACAATGGGTGATTGTCTATGGGTACGTTGTGTACCAGATCCCATTGTAGTCGGTCCATAAGTTTTGGCAGTTAAAGTGGCGCGAAAATGGTCAAGATCGCTTTGCAGTTGATTGCGGATATTTTCCATATGAGCGACCGAGCGATCAATGTTGCGCCGAATACGTGTTGATTCGATGATACGTGCATCCATTTTACGGTTTTCATCGCGAAACTCTTGATGTTCTTCACGCAATATTAAAAGTGCTCGATCAAGATAAGCAGTTCCGGTCTGAACTTGTTTAGCCAATTCTCGACCCATATGGATTGTTTTCGTCAATTTTCGTGTATTTATAATAAAAACACTTAACGATATCAGTGCTAGAAGTGCACTTGCTATATTAACTATGAACCAGCTCATCAATCATTTCCTTTTCTTCGTCAATAGGATCAGTAACCCGGATGGAAAAATTTGTTCCCATTTTACCAAGGGAGCATTTATAAAGAGATTTTTTACTACTGCGTAATTTTATCTGTTTAACAGCATTGGCAGGAAGGGGCAAAACTTGCCCTACTTGAAGTTTTGATAATTCATTTAAGGTCATTGATCCTTGTTGAATAAAAGCTTCAATAAATACGTGTGTTCGACTCACTTCTTGTTTTAAACGCTTAGCCCAAAGCGGATCTGTGTGTTTTGCAGGTGCGCGTAAGGCCCGTGTAACAGCTTCTTGAATAGGGCGATGACAACTGCGCGGCATTAAGATATTCACATTTGCTTCTATTTTATTACATTTGACCATAAGAGTGCAGGAAAACATCTGCGACTGATGAAAGGTTTCTAAATTAAATTCTTGCGCTTTGAGTATTTGCTTAAAAAGTAAAAGAGATCTATTACCTGTACCAAATATTCCATCCATTGTATTAGCCAGCAATTTTCCAAAATATTCACTTATTTTGTATTCTGTTGGGCTGAAGGAGCGTCCATTACGGCTTATAAGCTTTGGCTCTACTGCACCAAAAAACGCTTCTGTTATAAGATCAACCAGGGCTGTATCAAGAACAAAAATAACATCATCTCCCCAAAGACTGGAGCTAAAATAAATTAATAATGTATCTGTTCCGATTGTTTGAGTAATCTTATCACTTTTAAGTGTATCAAGCGATTGTACATCGATAGCAAATTTTAAGGATGTATAATGACCTAACTGTGTACAAAGACTACTTGCTGCATCACGAAACACATATTGAAATGACATAAGATCATCACTTGACAAACCAGCCGCACGCAAAATGTGTTGGGCTAACACATCTTGCTTTTTCTCTTCATTGATATTGTGTTCAGTCTGCTCAGTTTGCTCAGTCTGTTCGGTTTGTTCAGTCATGTTCAAGCGGCCTCTTTGTCAGCACCTGGACCAACGATTGTGTGTTGCTCTACAACATCGATTGTTGGACGATCTTTTGCTGAAATGGTTTTGCGTCCGTATTCTAGTGCAATTTGTGGTATTGCACCATTCATATAAGCCAACAGTGTTTGTTTCACGACAATATAAATACGCGTTTTTTTATGGCGCACTGTTTTAATTTTTGTGGCGATAGGCCCAAAGACACTATAGGAAAAGAAAATACCTGCAAATGTTCCAACAAGAGCTGCTCCAATTAAGTGCCCTAACACTTCTGGTGGTTCACTAATAGCACCCATGGCTTTAATCACACCCAAAACAGCTGCGACAATACCAAGCGCCGGTAGAGCGTCAGCCATGTTTTGCAGGGCGTGAGAGGATTTTTCAGAATCTTTTGCGATTGTGTGAATTTCTTCATCCATTAAGGCTTCAATCTCAAAAGGACGAGCGTTTCCCATGATGATAAGACGACAATAGTCACAAATAAAGTTGGTTAGAGAATCATCTTTTAAAACCAAAGGATATTGCTGGAAGAGTACAGATTCTTTGGGGTTGTCAACATGACCTTCCATTTCAGAGCGTGACTTTGAGCGCATTTCCCGCATAAGAACATAGAGCAAACCTAAGGTTGCTAAAAAATCTTTTTGTTTGGGAACAGCATCTGTTGTCGCTTCCAATGTTGCTTTCACGGTATCTTTAATCACATTAAAAGGGTTAGAGATGATGAAAGTACCAATGGCTGAACCCAAAATAATAACAAATTCCCATGGCTGTATTAAAACGTTAAGATGCCCGCCCATGGCCATGTAGCCGCCAATTATGCATCCTAAAGTAAGTACTAATCCTATAATGACACCCAATGCCGTGGTCTCCTATTTTTTAGTTTTGGTGAAAGATAAATGCTTATGCTTGTGCAAAGCTTACCAATTTTTTACGATGAATTGTGTATAATTTTATGTCATGTTATAAAAAAGTGCTAGAATGCCACAAGAATTTATGAAAAAATTTTAAGTATATTACAAAGTTACATTGAAAATACTGTCATAATAAAATATTGTTGTAATAAGAAGCAGTTTTATCATCAGTTTCGGACAAGTTTTATACTTTAAAAAAGTCTGTCTAGAGAGAGGTTTGCTATGATTAGCACATATATAAGTTATAGAAGTACAATCGATAATATAAAACAAACGTCTAATCAGCTTTTTAATGAGCCTCAGGTTAAGCGCGAGACAGACTATTACGTAAGTCATATTATAGGTATAAAATCAGTTGATGATTTTTTGGCAGATGATCGGATCTATCGCTATGCTATGAAGGCTTATGGCTTGGAAGATATGATTTATGCAAAAGGTATGATGCGTAAAGTTCTTTCAGACCCTAATTATGCTTCTCAATTGACAGATAGGCGTTATCAGCAATTTGCAGCAGCCTTTAATTTTGCTGTTTATGGTGAAGAAACCACTCAAAGAGAGAGTGCAAAAACAGGCACTGTAAATAAATATATGCAGCAAACTTTAGAAGTAAAAGTTGGCGAAGAAAATGAAGGAACACGTTTAGCTTTGTATTTTACCCGTACTATTGGGGAAATGACAAAAAGTGGTCTTCTTTCGGAAAAAAATTGGGCTTATCAAATTCTTGGCGATAAAGCTTTATCAGCGGTGGTTTTTACGGCTTTGAATATTCCAGAAAGTGTGCATTCATCAAAAATTGAAGCGCAAAAATCTTTGTTAGAATCACGCATGTCCCTTGAAGATTTAGAAGACCCAAGGAAATTAGAGCAGTTTATTGCACGTTTTTCTGCTATGTATGACGCACAAAATCGAACAGATACAAACCCTGCTCTCACACTTTTGCAAAATTCAAATTCAGGAAGCGGATTAGCGTTTTCTCCTGAGACAATGGTGGCTTTACAATCTCTTAAGCGGGGTAGTGCTTAAAGAGTATCATTCATAGTATAAGAAT
Organism: Bartonella sp. WD16.2; assembly: GCF_002022505.1. Taxonomy (NCBI): domain Bacteria; kingdom Pseudomonadati; phylum Pseudomonadota; class Alphaproteobacteria; order Hyphomicrobiales; family Bartonellaceae; genus Bartonella; species Bartonella sp. WD16.2. The sequence goes on along the minus strand of NZ_CP019781.1, from coordinate 1,336,676 downwards.
AAAGAGGCAGATTTATGCAAAATCCGATTTATGTGGGAGTGTCGGGTCAAATCAGTTTGGCGCGCCGGATGGAAACGATTGCGCAGAACATGGCAAATGTTAATACACCAGGTTTTCGCGCTGGGGGTATGAAGTTTGACACATTGGTATCTCCTGTTGCACGCGAACAAGGAGACCAGGTTGTTTTTACAAGCGCTGGTAAGGGATATATTTCAACAGATCGAGGTGCTTTAGTGAAAACCGGTAATGCTCTTGATGTTGCTGTAGGGGGTGATTCATATTTTTCTATGCAAGCTTCTTTTGGGCCGGTTTATACCCGCGATGGTAGAATGATTATGACACCAGAAGGTGGTTTGGTTTCGGTAACAGGATTACCTTTTTTAGATGATGGGGGGGCGCCAATCCAGCTTAATCCTGCAGGGGGCACTCCTCGTATTTCAGCAGATGGGAGCATTTATCAAAAGGATGTTCTGGTTGGAAAAATTGGTCTGTTTCAATTTCAGAGAGGGACTCAATTGCGCTATGGTCCTAATTCTTCTGTTATTCCTGATAGACCTGCTATGCCGTCAGATGGGGGAATTGGTGATAAAGTTATACAAGGTTATGTTGAAAGTTCTAATGTAAATGGTGTAGCCGAGATGACGCGCCTTATTGAAGTAAGCCGTGCTTTTGAACGGGTTGAGGCAATGTTGCGTCAACAGGAAGAAATGCGTTCTAAATCTATTCAAATTCTTGGTGGAAAGTCTTAAGTGATTGATTACACAAGTCTTTTTTAAAGAGTATATTATGCAATGCAAAAAAGCGAAAATGATTCTGCACCAACAGATGTTTTAACAGATACTACACCAATGGTTTCTTCGGATACAAAGACTTCTCTTGCAGATGCAGATCCTGAGAGTGCAGATCTTAAAGACGCAGAGCTTATGAATGTAGAGCTTAAAGGTACAGATCCTACGAATGTAGAGGGTGCTGTTTCATCTGTTGGGGAAAAACAGGCAGATACTCCACCTACAGCTTTGAGCCGATTGCTTTCTTTTGTAACACATAAAGATGACCCTTCCTCTCGTTTGGTTAATCAGGGGGGTGTTATAAGTGATGTGGCGCGTGGTACATTGGTTGCACGTGGTTTATCACAATCTGTGTTGCTTGGGGATACAGTGTGTATTGATTGTGATGGGCAGGCGGTGCGGGGTGAAATCATTCGTGTTAATGAAGAAAACGTTTTGATTAAACCTTATGATGAAACCGTTGTTCCTGTTCTTATGGCTTCTGTTTTTCCGCAAGGTCCACTTTTTGTAGCGCCAGATCGTTCTTGGTGTGGTCGTGTTGTTAATGCTTTGGGGGAGGCTATCGATGGTAAAGGGGCATTGCTTTCTGGCCCGTGCAAGATGGCGGTTGAGGGTGGTGTGCCGCCAGCACTCAAACGTGCACGTGTGAAGAAGGGGTTACGCACAGGCGTTAAAGTGATTGATATTTTCACACCTCTTTGCTTTGGTCAGCGTATTGGAATTTTTGCTGGCTCTGGGGTTGGAAAATCAACCCTTTTGTCGATGATGATGCAAGCTAATCATTTTGATACAGTTGTTTTGGCACTTACAGGTGAACGTGGTCGTGAAGTGCGTGATATGCTTGATGATACATTACACAACAAATTAGACAAGGTGGTTGCGGTGATTGCAACAGGTGATGAAAGCCCAATGATGCGGCGTTTAGCTCCAATCATGGCCACAACAATTGCTGAATATTTTTCTTCTTTAGGTGACAATGTTTTACTGGTGGTTGATTCGATCACACGTTATGCATTGGCGATGCGTGAAATTGCTATTTCTGCTCATGAACCTCCTGTTTCACGTGGTTTTCCCCCCCGGATTTTTAGTGAATTGCCTCGTTTATTAGAACGAGCAGGTCCTGGTAGAGAAGGCAAAGGGTCTATTACGGGTGTTTATGCAGTATTAGTTGATGGCGATGATCATAATGATCCTATTTCTGATGCAATTCGTGGGATTTTGGATGGTCATATTGTGCTTGATCGTGCTATTGCTGCCCAAGGAAGATTTCCTGCCGTTGATATTCCGGCTTCTATTTCACGTTTGGCGCCTCATAGTTGGACAGATGAACAACGCATATTGGTTCAAAATTTGAAGGAAATGATTTTCAGATACGAAGAAACGCGTGATTTGCGTGCAATGGGTGCTTATCGTGCGGGAACAGATCATATCCTTGATCAAGCGGTCTTTTTAGTGCCATCTGTTTATGCTGCTATGAAACAAAGCCCTGATATGCCGCTTGTTAATGATCCTTACGATGAATTGGCAAGGTTATTGAAAAATCAATAATTGCCTATGAAAGTCAAAGAACATTTTCTTAAGAGGTTATTTTATTTATAGAAGCGATACTTAGTATCTATAAAGGGAGAGATGGTTTTTAGTTTATGAAACTAGAGAGACAATTTTTCAGTAAAAACCAATGTCTTGATTTTATGACTTGTAAATGGCAAGATTTATATAAAATTTATATATTATATATTTTATATTTATTTATTTTTTAGATTATTATTCTTTAAAAGAATAAATATAAATCGATATTTTTATTTTATTTTACTTTAAAAAACATACAGACAAGGCTCGCACAAGATTGTTTTTTTATCATCTTTCCAAGGATTAAAGGTTATAAAGTTATGGATTCAGTCAATCTTTTTGATATTGCCAATAAACAAGCAGATTGGTTAACTGTGCGCCAGAAGGCGATCGCTAGTAATGTGGCTAATGCTAATACACCAGGGTACAAAGCCCGTGATGTGCAAGATTTTCCGACTGTTTTGCAAAACCAAACGATTTCCATGGCTGTTACCAACGCTCGTCATATTGATTTAACGGACAGTGGTATGGAAGCCCAAGCTATTCGTTCTGAAAATGTGATGGAAATTACGCATTCTGGAAATAATGTTGATTTAGAAGAGGAAATGCGTAAAGGCGGGGAGGTTAATCGTGAGATGTCTCTCAACACTGCCATTGTTAAGGCTTTTCATCGTATGATGATGGTGACGGTTAAAGGAGGATCTTAATTATGGCTGATAGACTAATCGCGGCAGAGCAAGTTGCTACAACAGGTTTAAGTGCACAGTCAATGCGTTTGCGTATTATTGCTGAAAATTTAGCTAATGCCAATTCAACGGGGCAATTTCCAGGTGCAGCACCTTATCGACGCAAGACTATCAGTTTTGAAGCTGCTCTTAATCCTCACAGTAATGCGCAGGGTGTTCAGGTGACACATATTGGTCATGATAAAGCGCCTTTTATTATGCGTTACGAACCAGGGCATTTGGCTGCTGATAGTAATGGTTATGTGAAATATCCTAATGTCAATTCTATTGTAGAGATGGCAGATATGCGTGAAGCAAATCGCTCTTATGAAGCGAATTTACAAGTTGTCCGCCAGGTACGCGATTTGGTTTCGCAGACAATTGATTTACTGAAATGATAAAGCAATTCATTGTTTTGTCGGCGAATTTTATATTTTGAATTTTTGTAGGAGCGTTTAAAAATGATCCAAGCCCTTTCTTCTGTGATATCTCACAGTTCTTTTGATTCATTAAACCAAATAAGCGGGCAGATGAATAGTGCTGCTGTGCAATATTTACCCGTAGGGGAAGCTGAGGAGGGCAACAGTGTCAGTTTTAGTAAAATTTTGTCTGAAATTGTAGGGGCAGCTGAAATGAAATTACAAAATGCAGAGAGTCTTTCTATTGGTAGCTTGGCTGGCAGTGATGTTGGTGTGCGTGAAGTTGTAAATTCTGTGATGGAAGCTGAACGGTCTTTAAGTACGGCTATTGCTTTACGCGATAAGATGGTACAAGCATATCTTGAAGTAAGCCGGATGCAAATTTAAGATAGGCTGAACAGAGTTTAAAAGAATATAGGAAAAAAACATGGTCATGAGATCGCTTTCAATTGCTGCAACAGGTATGGCTGCTCAGCAAACTAACCTTGATGTTATTGCTAATAATTTAGCGAATATTAACACAACGGGTTTCAAACGTGCGCGTGCGGAATTTGCCGATTTAATGTATGTGGCAGATCGTGCAGTTGGTGTTCCCAATATGCTCAATCAAGCTATCATTCCTGAGGGTGCGATGATTGGAATGGGGGTGCGCACTGCAGCAGTTCGTAAGGTCAATATGCAAGGGGCTTTTGTTCAAACTGGCAATGCGTTGGATTTAGCTATTAACGGAAATGGCTGGTTTGAAGTGCAAGATCCTAATGGCAATGTTTTTTACACACGTTCAGGTGCTTTTAACTTAAGTGAAACAGGACAGATTGAAACATTGGATGGCAATTTAGTACAACCTGTTATCACGATTCCTGTAGGAAGTAAGAATATAACAGTAAGCCCTGATGGGATTGTTTATTATCAGACTGATATGGATCCTAATCCTGTGGAAGCTGGCCGCCTTAATTTGGTTAATTTTGTCAACGCAGTTGGTTTGGAAGCGGTAGGGGATAATCTTTTCCGTGAGACACCTGCTTCTGGTGCGCCGGTGCCGGGTTTTCCAAAAGATGAAGGATATGGCAGCATTATGCAGGCAATGCTTGAAGCGTCTAATGTGGATCCTGTAAAAGAAATCACAGAGCTGATTGCAGCGCAGCGTTCTTATGAAATGAATTCTAAAGTGATTCAGGCGTCAGATGAGATGGCGGCGGTTGTTTCTAAGAATTTAAGGTAAATGCTATGAAAAAGCTTTTGCTTCTACTTACAGCCTTTTTGTTATCATTCTTTTCATCGACAGTAGTCTATGCTGACCGGGTTAGTTTTCTCGTTCCTAATAAGTCCGTTTATGCTGGCCAGCGTGTGAGTGATGTAGGTTTAAGCGAAAAAAGTTTTTTTATAAAATCTGAAGCTGCTTCTTTGTATGCTACACAGATGAATCAGCTTCTTAATAAGGTTGCAAAACGCACTTTAACAGCTGGGCGCCCCATTTCACTTGCTTCTTTGGGGGACCCGGTTTTAGTCGAGCGTGGTCAAACAACCAAGTTAATTTTTCAAACGAATAATTTGCAGATCACTGCTTTGGGTGTGGTTTTGCAGTCAGGATCCTCAGGCGATCTTATTCGAGTTCGTAATGCCGATTCAGGCCGTATTGTGATGGGCACTGTTTTACAAAATGGTGACGTGAGAGTAGGTTTTTAATGGTTATTCATTCTCTTTCTCGTTTCTTTTTTGCTTCTTTGATAGGCTTTTTTTCAGTCTTTATCCCAGCGTTTGCGGATGAAGGGGGCAAAAATGTAGAGCAGTATACTTCTCCATCGGCATCTGATGCTGCTTGGTTAGGATCTGGTGGGGATCCTGCTAAAATGTATTATGCAGATTTGGCACGTCCAGGTGCAGTTGCACGCTTGAAAGATATTGCAGAAATTCAAGGTGTGCGTTCTAATCAATTGGTAGGCTATGGTTTGGTAATTGGTTTGAATGGTACAGGTGACTCTTTACGAAATGCACCTTTTACAGAGCAAGCTATGCGAGCTATGCTTGATAATTTAGGGATGAGTCCTCCTGCTGGTGCATCGCGTGCCAATAATATTGCTGCTGTTATTGTTACGGCTGAGATGGTACCCTTTGCTACTCCAGGATCACGTATTGATGTGACAGTTTCTGCGTTGGGAGATGCAACGTCTTTACAAGGTGGAACATTGGTGATGACGCCGCTTCTTGGGGCAGATGGTAAAACTTATGCGGTAGCGCAAGGTAATATGGTTATTTCTGGTTTTGGTGCTCAAGGTGTAGCAGAAAGTGTGACACAAGGTGTTCCAACATCGGGTCGTATTCCTAATGGCGCGTTGGTGGAGCAAAAGATTGAGGGCAATTTCAACCAGAGTAACGAGATTATTTTAGAGTTACGCAACTCGGATTTTTCAACAGCTGTTCGCGTGTCAGATTTAATTAATATTTTTGCCAATAAGCGTTATAAGCATAATGTTGCTAAAGAACGTGATGCTAAAACTATTGTTTTGAATAAACCCCGCAATATTTCAATGGCACGTTTTATTTCTGAAATTGAAATGCTTCCTGTTCCTACAGATGAAGTGGCACGTGTGGTTGTTGATGAGCGTACAGGAACTGTTGTCATTGGTGAAAAAGTGCGTGTTTCACGTGTGGCGATTTCACACGGAAGTTTGACAGTTCGTGTAACAGAAGACCCAGAAGTTTCTCAGCCAAATCCTTTTAGTGATGGTGATACGGTTGTTGTGCCTAGAACATCTGTTGATGTTGATCAACCAGTATCCAACATTGGCATTTTAGATGGAGTAGATTTGGATAATCTCATTAAAGGACTTAATCAAATCGGCGTTAAACCAACAGCCATTATAGCAGTTTTGCAGGCTATTAAAACTGCGGGGGCTCTTCATGCGGAGCTTGTTGTGCAATGATAAAATTACAGTTTTATTCTTCTTGGTTTTATGTAGCGATGCTCATTGTGTGTGGAGCGGGCAAAGGTTATGCGCAAGATACTCTTGATCTAAACCCTACACCAATGTTCATTTTTGCCTCTGTTGCCAATTTAGCACAAAAATCGGTGTCAGCTCCTTCATCCACAACAAAGATTAAATCTGCGCCCAATCGGTTGGATCAGATAAAAACGTCTACAACAATATCTACGAAAACACCTGAAAATAGTGCTCCACAGACAAAAGCTTCACCTGTTTCATTGACACAAGGAAAGTCTAAGAAAGAGACAGAAGAAGTAGAACGTTTTTGTGACAATATTGGCAGCCAGGCAGCAGATGCGCGTTTTCAATTGCAACGTCAACAGTTACAACAATTGCGTGATCAAATTGATGAACGTGTGAAAATTTTAGAAGAAAAACGGCGCGAATATGAAGTTTGGCTCGAAAAACGCAATGAATTTTTGTCAATGGCAGAGGATTCTTTGGTTGAGATTATTTCAAAAATGCGTCCTGATGCAGCAGCTGCTCAATTAGCTTTAATGAGTGACCTTGTAGCGGCTTCACTTGTGCTTAAGCTTAGTCCTAAAATATCAAGTGCTATTATGAATGAATTACCTCCTGAAAAATCGGCTGAATTAACTCAAATACTTGTAAGTGCGCAACAAGTTTCGGCAAAAAAGAAACAAGCACAACAAGTGGTCGATACAAAGTAATGATGAAAGTGAAAAAGATGAAGCACAGTCAGAGACACTTTTTGCACTTTTTTTTTAAGGCTGGCATAACTTTGATGTTAATGTTATTGGCTGCTTGTTCTTATAATCCGAAGGATTTTAATTCGGCACCAGATTTTTCTCCCGTACGTGCAGATTTAGGTTTTGCACCTTCACGTGCAGCCCATTTTTATCCACCGGCACCAAAAGAAAGCAAATATTCCCTCTATCGTCCCAATGTCGTTAATAACTTTTATCGTGATCCACGGGCAATGAAGCCTGGTGATGTGTTGACTGTGCAAATATTTATTAATGATCGTGCCAGTTTCAACAATAAAAGTGATTTAAAGCGTGATTCAAGTTCCAAATATACTGTTGGAACGGAGTATTCATTTTTAGAAAAACTTGCAGGTGGTGTTGAAGCATCGTCATCAAACCAATCTAAAGGTGATGGTAAAGTAGAGCGGCAAGAAAATATTCGCCTTTCAATTGCTGCTGTTGTAACGGATGTTTTGCCAAATGGCAATTTGGTTATTAGTGGTTCGCAGGAAGTGCGGGTTAATTATGAAATGCGTATTCTCAATATTGCGGGGGTTGTTCGTCCACGTGATATTTCTGGCAATAATATGATTGATTATGACAAAATTGCTGAAGCACGTATTTCATATGGAGGGCGTGGACGTATGAGTGAAATACAGCAACCTCCTTACGGTCAACAGTTACTCAATCAAATTGCTCCTTTTTAATTCATTATACTATAAGGGTCTTTTTAAATTTGAGATTTGTTCAATAATAATCGCAGGCAATCAATAAAATAATTGCACTTCATTATTTGTGATAATAAGGGGTTCTTATGGCAGAAGCGTTGAAGGAAGAAGAAAAAACAGAAAAAAAAGACAGTAGTGTGAAAACATTATTGATCGTTGGGATTGTTTTGACAGTCATCGCTGTAGCTTCTGGGTGGTTTCTTGGTATGTGGGTGAGTAAAGAAGTAACACCAAGTGCCAATAATTCTAAAGAACCAGTGGCAAAAGCTTCAGCAAGTTTGATTATGTCTGATTCACGTATGATTATTTTGCCGCCTATTTTGACTAATATAGCAGTACCGGAGAAAACTTGGATTCGAATGGAAGTTGCTTTGGTTGTTAAACCTGGTGAAAATATTTCGCCGGATATGGTAGCCGATATATCAAATGATTTTATATCGTTTTTACATCAAATGACAATTGAACAGATAAAGGGGCCATCGGGTTTAATGAATTTACGTACTGATCTTTTTGATCGAGCTAAAATTCGTTCTGACAATAAAATAAGCAATATTTTGATTTCGAGTTTGGTAATAGAACAATGAAGAAATTTGTCGGTTTTGTATTCATGATGCTTTTGTTGGTAACAACAGATGCTACAGACGTGTTTGCACAACAAACAAATTTGGTAAACACCGGTGGTCTTTCGGGGCTTCTAGCACCAACTGACGGCAAAATCAGTGGACGGATTGTTCAGCTTTTTGGTTTGTTGACTGTTTTATCAGTGGCGCCTGGTTTGTTAATTATGGTGACAAGTTTCACTCGTTTTGTTATTGCCTTTTCACTTTTGCGTTCAGGTTTAGGGTTGCAAACGACACCTTCCAATCTTGTGATGATATCATTGGCTTTATTTATGACCTTTTATGTGATGGCGCCAACATTTAATACTGCTTGGGAGCAAGGGGTTCAACCGTTAATAAAAAATGAAATCAGCGAACAAAAAGCGATAGAAAAAATTAGCCAACCTTTTCGTGAGTTTATGATATCGCAAGTTCGTGAAAAAGATCTTGATTTGTTTGTAGATCTTTCCGATCCTTCTTTTAATGTTAAAACAGGGGCTGATATTGATTTTCGGGTTTTAGTTCCTGCTTTTATGATTTCTGAGTTACGCCGTGGGTTTGAAATTGGCTTTCTTATTGTTTTACCTTTTTTGGTAATAGATCTTGTTGTAGCAACATTGACAATGTCAATGGGGATGATGATGCTTCCACCAACAGTTATTTCTTTACCGTTTAAAATTTTATTTTTTGTGTTAATCGACGGTTGGAATTTGCTTGTTGGAAGTTTAATAAGATCTTTTTAAATATAGTTAATATATTCATTAACTATAGTATAGATATATTTTTATTTTTAAATATAAAAATACTTTACAAAATATTTTATTATTATAAACATAAAAATATACTTTGATTTATATTTATAATAGATATTTATTTTTTTGATACAAGCTTGGGGGAGGGCCCTTAGCATATCTCATCTATTTTTCTTTTGGGGCTATAATTATGGCTATAGATTTATTCACAAACCAGTCAACAATTGCTGTATTGCAAACACCACAGTCAATTGATATTCATTCAGGCCGAGCACAAAATCAGCGCAAAACAGACTTACAGGTTTGTAATACATCAGATCATGCTGCTTATGAATCAATTTCACCAATGATGAAGTATGATAGTGCTACAATAGTTTCAATTGTTGATGCTATTAAGCAGAACAAAGAGCAGGTTGAAGTTGCAAAAACTATGGTTGACTTTACCAAAGATTCGTTAAATACAATCGAAAAGTTGGTGGTTTCTGCATACACAAAGGGCTCTGAAAATCTTTCAAAAATTCAAGTTCATATTGCAGAACATGTGAAAAATATTTCTTATGCTATTGCAGCTGCTGCTGTTAATGCAAGAAATATTGTTGCCAATGGTGGGGTGAAAGTCAAAATTCCTTCTTCTTATAGACATGAAGGTTTAACTATTTATGTTGATAGCATTGAAATTGGCGGTCCAGAATTGAACTTTGGTGTTTATAATCTCGATGGCACAATCGATATGTCTAAAGGAATTTTGAAAAATATTTTTAACACAAATACAGCGACGAATTTTGATACGGCTAAGATGATTTTTGATACGGTACAAAAAGCTTTTCAAAAATTAAAAGATGCTCTTATTCAAGCAAAAATTCAATATACTGCTGACCCTTCGTGGGCTCATAAAATAGCATATAATGATGTTCAAAAGGTTGTCGGTAACAATGCAAAAGATAGTGGAGTGTTAGGTAAAGCAAAAGCTGAATTTAAGACAGTTACAGATGGCATTTCTCTGGTAGATTTTGTAAACATGAGAGATGTTGATCAATTATCTCCTGAAATACGCAATACTCTACTTAAGAGTCTTCAAAGCAATATTCACGATTCAATTGCTTCGATTTTAATTGCAAAAGCTAAAATTAGTTCTATGATTGATTTAATTGATATTCAGCTTGAATTTGTAAAAACATTGGTTGAAAATATCGATTCAAATATTAGGACTTTGGTTGATGTAAATATGAATGCTGAATCAGCACGTCTATCAGCTTTACAAATTCAAAAACACCTTAATACTCAAACATCTCCTCTTGCTAATCAAAATATCTACCATACCTTAGCTCTTTCTCAGAAATAAAGAGACAGCTTTTTTAATAGGTTAGCTTTTTGATAAAGCAATAAAATTCTCACATATCAAAAAGACAAGTAAATAGCGCTATCTTTTGATCAAAACAAAATAATATTTCTAAAAACGATAGCGCAATGTTCCTGAAAAAATAGCTCCAGACAAACCAGCTTTTTGAAGTTTTTGCTGATAAGTAATATCTCCACGGAATGTAACGTTTTGAATAAGCTCTGCATTAAAACCTATTCCCCCTTCAATTGCAGGCCCTATAGGATCAAAATAAAAACTCTTCTTGCCCGCTTGTATTGTTCCCCCATCACCAAAAATGCTGATAAGATTAAGCTTACCATAGAAAGAAAGAGTACGACCGTCTTCAAATTGGTTAACATTTTTAACTAGACGCCCTCCCATACGAGCTGACCATTGATAAGGACTGCCCATATCCACTTTAAATTTATCAACATCTTTAATGGTACGAAACATTAACTGCTGATAAGCAATCTGTGTCTGTGGTTCAAACACCAAGCCTTCAATACTGGTTGCTAGCTGTTTTCCCAAGGTAGCAGATGCACCCCATGTTTTTGCATCATCTACGCTTGCAGTTTGACCAATGATGGCGTTGGAGATATTTCCTCTCAAGAGACCATAAGACAAAAGCATATTAACGTACACCCCATCATTATGCTGTATACTGCTATAGGCTGTGAAGGTCCACTTATTGAGAGTGGTCTTCTTAACATCTGCCATATTTTGTGGCGTGAAAGACAATTTTCCGTAAGTGCCTAAAAGCCCGAAATATGAAGAGGTACTTTGCCCTTCCAATGCAGCCAGTGCAACGCCTGTTTGTATTGCACCATAACTGATATCAGCACCATAACTATATTCAAGTGCAGTACGGTTAGATGATAAAGTCGCTTTATTTCCATAAGAAGACAAAAAGAAAGAATTCTTTTTATTACTTTTCATTTCCCATGGCATTGTTCGAATATTAGCCAAGAGAGTATTTTGATTTTCAATATCAGTGAAACCTGCAGAGAATAAAGCATTCGGCATCACCAAATAATTTGCCATTTGCGGTACAAGAGCCTTTATATTTGAGTTAGGGAGATATTGATTTTGCAAGCGAAAATCCCAAAAAGTACCTCTATTTACATCAGACAATACACCAGGCAACTTCTGTTTTATATCAGCCAAACCATTACGCGATTCTGGTCCATAAGCATTCAGCACATATTTATAAGGTAAATCTTTGATTGTAATATAACTCGCTAGTTTAAAGGAACTTTCTGCTGCTTGTCCAGAAACTTGGATTAGAGAAATTCCACGCCGATTTAAAGGAAGAGAATCAGTTAAAAGAAGTAAATTGACCGTATTTGAAACATTTTCATTGATATCGACAGATACTATTGTCGATCCTGATACATCTCCCTTAACAAACACACGATCAGCTTTTTGTCCATCAGTATTTAAATGGAGTTTAACATCACCTCTTGCATTATAGACTGATGAAGTACCAGGTACTCCTGATCCTACATACAATGTTTGATAATGACCTTCTGTTGGACTTTCAAAAGCAACAGTACTATCATTGAGATTAAGCACAGAAATATCAGAACGGGATCTTTCCGCAATACCAAGAATCAATGCTGTTGGAATAGGACCAAGCATCTTGTCTCGCGCATTTGTTTCCGTTTGACTAATTTTTAAGATCCATTTAGAATTATTTTTGAGATTTAAAACCGTTGTCTGTTTTAAATTGCTCAATAATATTTCGCGCAATGAGGTATCACTACTACTTCGGACTTGTATACGGCCTTGACTATTACGTAATAAGTTATTTTCGATTGCGTCGTCTATATCCTTTTCTCGTAAAATTCTTGTACCCCCCTTTAAAATAGAGTGATCTGCGGTTAGTATAAGAATAGCCTTATTTTTTTCTTCACGCACTCTATTTTTTATTAAAACATCCGCCTCAATTTCTGAATTTTTAAGGAATACTGTACCACTACTTACATCATCACTTTGATCACCTAGAGGCATAGGTCCTAAAATACCCATACCATTTTTGACAGAAAGCTTTGTGTTGAAAAAAGCTACTGTGTTAGTATTCTTTTTTTCTGATTCTTTTAATGATGAGTGTGCATAAGAAAAAAAGGTAATACCTACTCCTCGTTCGACAGATACAGTTGAATTTTTAAGACTCACAGTACCATCTGAGATTAGCACACCAACTTGTCCAGCTATTGCATTAATGTTTGTACCACTAATACTTCCACCATTTCTTGCGCTGAGAGTATAAAAATCTGAAATATTTTTTTCTATTTCTATTTTTTTTTGAGAAGAACCATCAGCAATTATTGCTTCATCCCTATTATTTTGTGCATAGCTTGTGTTATAATAATAACATAAAAAAAACCCACTTACGGTACATAATAAAAGACCTTTTTTACGCATGTATATATCCTTAAATTTTATTTCCCTTCTAAGATCCCAAAAGAATCATTTAACTTATTCTGTATTTTATGTAAAGTATAAAACACAATATATATTTTATCACTTAAAGATGTGTAAACATTTTCTAAAAACGATAGCGCAATGTTCCTGAAAAAATAGCTCCAGACAAACCAGCTTTTTGAAGTTTTTGCTGATAAGTAATATCTCCATGGAATGTAACGTTTTGAATAAGCTCTGCATTAAAACCTATTCCCCCTTCAATTGCAGATCCTATAGGATCAAGTTGAAAGTTTCTCTTGCCCGCTTGTATTGTTCCCCCATCACCAAAAATGCTGATAAGATTAAGCTTACCATAGAAAGAAAGAGTACGACCGTCTTCAAATTGGTTAACATTTTTAACTAGACGCCCTCCCATACGAGCTGACCATTGATAAGGACTGCCCATATCCACTTTAAATTTATCAACATCTTTAATGGTACGAAACATTAACTGCTGATAAGCAATCTGTGTCTGTGGTTCAAACACCAAGCCTTCAATACTGGTTGCTAGCTGTTTTCCCAAGGTAGCAGATGCACCCCATGTTTTTGCATCATCTACGCTTGCAGTTTGACCAATGATGGCGTTGGAGATATTTCCTCTCAAGAGACCATAAGACAAAAGCATATTAACGTACACCCCATCATTATGCTGTATACTGCTATAGGCTGTGAAGGTCCACTTATTGAGAGTGGTCTTCTTAACATCTGCCATATTTTGTGGCGTGAAAGACAGTTTTCCGTAAGTGCCTAAAAGCCCGAAATATGAAGAGGTACTTTGCCCTTCCAATGCAGCCAGTGCAACGCCTGTTTGTATTGCACCATAACTGATATCAGCACCATAACTATATTCAAGTGCAGTACGGTTAGATGATAAAGTCGCTTTATTTCCATAAGAAGACAAAAAGAAAGAATTCTTTTTATTACTTTTCATTTCCCATGGCATTGTTCGAATATTAGCCAAGAGAGTATTTTGATTTTCAATATCAGTGAAACCTGCAGAGAATAAAGCATTCGGCATCACCAAATAATTTGCCATTTGCGGTACAAGAGCCTTTATGTTTGAGTTGGGGAGATATTGATTTTGCAGGCGGAAGTCCCAAAAATCGTTATTATTCGGATTTACATCAGACAATACACCAGGCAACTTCTGTTTTATATCAGCCAAACCATTACGCGATGTTGGCCCATAGGCATTTAGTACATATTTGTAAGGTGAATCATGAATTGTGGTATAGCCATTTGCTAATTTAAAGGAACTTTCTGCTGCTTGTCCAGAAACTTGGATTAGAGAAATTCCACGCTGATTTAAAGGACGAACACTAGGTGCGTCTGTAGGATCTCCATAAACATTAACATAAACTGTTGTTGATCCTGTTACATCACCTTTAATGAGTAGATGATCAGCTTTTTGCTCACTTATCTTCTTATCGTCACTCCATTGAGCATTTAAAAAGAGTTTTGGATGACCTTTTGCATTGTAAACTATTTCACGACCATCGGTTCCTGATCCTACATATAATGTTTGATAATGACCTTCTGTTGGGCTTTCAAAAACAACGGCACTATTACTAAGATTAAGCACAGAAAGATCAGAATAAGATCTTGTAGCAATATCAAGAATCAAAGACGTCCGAACAGGACCAAGCATATGGTCTTTCGCATTTGTTTCTGTTTTACTAGCTCTTAAGATCCATTTAGAACCATTGTGGAGATTAAAGATTATTTTTCGTTGTAAAGCCGTTGAAGAAATTGAAGATTTACTATTATGATATCCTGCTACATCTTCAGCACTTTGTTGTAAAATTCTTATATTGCTTTCTTGTCGTAAAAGCCTTGTACCACCTTCTAAGGTAGAATTATCTGCGGTTAGTATAAGAGTAGCATTATTATTTCCTGGACGTGCTTTATTCTTCACTAAAACATCAGCACGAACTTCCGAATTTTGAAGGGTTACTGAACCGTCTGCAAAAGGTCCTAAAATACCCACACCACTTTCAACAAACAGCTTTGTGTTAGTAAGCGTTACCGCATTGGTATTATATCTTTCTAATAATATTGTTTGTGGTTGAAAAAAGACAATACCAGCTCCACGCTTGATGGTTATAGTTGAATTCTTAAGATCAATTCTACCATCTTGAGCTAGCAAACCAACTTGTCCTGCTACTGCATGGACGCCTGTAGCGCTAATACTTCCACCATTTCTTGCACTAAAAGCATAAAAACCTGAAATACTTTCCCCATGCATTGTAATTGTTAAAGGATAGCCCTCAGCTTCTATTGCAATCTCTTTATTGTGAAGATTAGTATTATTTACAACCCCTGGCTGCTTATTAGCAACAGTTAAAATTCCTACTTTCGTATCACTATGTGCATAGCCTATGTTATAATAAGAATAAAATAAAACCCCACTCATTGTGCATAATAAAAGGCCTTTTTTACGCATTTATATACCCTTAAACATTTGCCCCTCTCCTAAAGTCTTGTTAAAAGCATTTAACTTATTCTGTATTTTATGTAAAGAATAAAAACATAAATTTAAATATAAGAACATTTTTTAAAAATGATAGTACAATGCTCCTGAAAAAAATTCTGGATAAGTAGGTTTTTGGAGTTTTTTCTAATCATTAATGTCTTTATGGAGTGTGATATTTTGAACGCACTGCGTATAAATTTTTTCTTTTTTATGTAGTTTGTATGATCAAAGGGAACGCTACTATCGGTTTATATTGTTATAATGGTTAGAAGTTTGGTAATGTTCAATTCGCCATAGAAGCAAATGTTACAACTGTTAGTGTTAGGCGCTTTCAATTGTTAATTATAACAACATCGTGTATTAGTTTTTCCTAGAAATAAAAAGGAAGTTCCTTTTTTATAGGTCAGTTTTGTGTGATAAATAAAAAGATTTTAACATATTAAAAAGGCAGCACATTGTGCTGCCTTTTTAATCAAAATAAAATTACTACTGTTCTAAAAACGATACTGCAATCCCCCTGAGAGAGTCATTCCAGATATACCAGCTTTTTGAAGTTTTTGCTGATAGCTAATGTCTCCATGAAGTGCGATGTTTTGGAGTAGTTGTGCATTGATACCTACTCCTCCCTCAATTGCTGATCCCATAGGATCAAGACGGAAATTATCACCAGCGCGCATTGTTCCTTCATTGCCAAAAGTACTGATAAGGTTCAGTTTACCATAGACAGAAAAAAGATGGCCATCTTTGATTCGGTTAACGTTTTTTGTTAAACGCCCACCCATGCGAATTGCCCACTGATGAGGATTACCTATATCTACCTTAAAGTTATCAGCATCTTTGATGGTGTGGAACATCAATTGCTGATAAGCAATCTGTGCTTGTGGTTCAAATACCAAGTCTTCAACACTGGTTGCTAGTTTTTTACCCAGAACAGCAGATGCACTCCATGTTTTTGCATCGTCTAAGTTTGCAGTACGACCAATGACGGCATTGAAGATATTTCCTTTCAGGACACCGTAAGACAAGAATGCATTGACGTATATCCCATCGTTATGCTGAACGCTACTATAAGCTGTAATACCCCATTTTTCGAGCGCGGTTTTGTCAGCATCTGCCATATTTTTTGGCGTGAAAGAAAGTTTTCCGTAAGTTCCTAAAAGCCCAAAATATGAGGAAATGTTTTGCACTTCCAATGCAGCCAATGCAACGCCCGTTTGTATTGCAGTATAGCCGATATCAGCGCCATAGCCATATTCGAAAGCAGTGCGATTAGACGATAAAGTTGTTTTACTTCCATAGGAAGATAAGAAGAAAGGATTTCTCTTATCGTTTTTCATGTCCCATGGTAGCGCTGCTCGAATATCAGTTAAGAGAATATTTTGATTTTCGATATCAGTGAAACCAGTGGAAAATAAAGCGCTCGGCATCACCAGATAGTTTGCCATTTGCGGCACAAGAGCTTTTACTTTTGAGTTGGCAAGGTATTGATTTTGTAGACGGAAGTCCCAGAAATCATTATCTTTATTATCTACAACAACATCATCAACACTAACATTTCGATTATCTTCATCAGATGAATCATCTAAAGCAGGATCTTTTTCAAGCAACATTTGTTCAGGATTAGCTGAACCATTGCTCGATCCTGGTCCATAAGCATTCAGCGTATATTTATAAGGTGAGCCGCTAACTGTAGTATAACCATTTGCTAATTTGAAAGAATCCTCTTCTGCTTTTCCAGAGACTTGGATCAGAGAAATCCCACGTTCATTCCAAGGGACAAAACCGGTTGCTTCTGTAGCATTACCTTTCGCGTTAACATACACTGTTGTTGACCCTGATACATTGCCTTTAATAAGCAGATGGTCGGCTTTTTGCTCATCTTTCTTCTTACCATCGCTCCATTCAGCATTTAGGTAGAGTTTAGCATTACCTTTCGCGTTATAGACTGCTTCGGTGTTATTTTTTCCTGTTCCCACTTGTAATGTCTGATAATGACCTTCTGTTGGCCCATCAAAAATAACAGAACTATTATTAAGATTAAGCACAGAAATATCAGAGCGGGATCTTATCTCAACATCAAGCAACTGATCACCATCTGTTTCTTCTTTACTAGTCTTTAAAATCCATTTAGAGCCATTGTTGAGATTAAAGATTACATTATCTGTATCTGCAACTCTTGTCCCACCTTCTAAAACAGAATGATTTGCGGTTAAAGTAGCTTTAGTATTTTCTGTAATTTGCAGTAAAATATCAGCACGAATTTCTGAATTTTTAAGCGTGATATTACCATCAAAAATCTCAGAAGCATTCTCTTCAGATGCTTTAGAACTATGATTTTCAACAAGCTGTTTATTTCTCTCATCGTCAGAAATCTTATTGAGATTAATACCGATACCATTTTTAACAATAAGTTTTGTATTGATGAGGTTGACTTTATTATTTTGATTTTTCTGGTTGTATAACTCTAAACCAGTTTTATCCGCTTCTGCAAAAACATTAGCAACATCAATTTGTCCTCCTTCTCTTACGTGAAAGGCAGTACCCGCATGTTGGTGATCATCACCTTCGGCGATTGCAGTAACAATTCCTCCAGTCATTGTAACCTTCGTGTTTTCACCTTCTGCAAACAAACCATCACTTTTACTAGACGTAACTATAACATTAGCAAGCTTAATTTGTCCTCCATTTTTTGCGTAAACTGCGTGCTTTCCGTTAATCTTTCCTCCCACCATTGTGATTGTTGCGTTTTCACCTTCTGCAGACAGCCCGTATTCCTTAGAGGCAATTGCTACACCATTTAAGTTAACAACACTCTTTTCTTTAACCTCTACCGCTGCTTTATCTGCCGTAATAGACCCACCATCCATTATGATTTTTGCTTCTTTGTCTGTAAACAACCCAATATTCTTAGACGTGACTGTTACACCATTTAAGTTAACAGCACTCTTTTCTTTAACGTCCACCGCTGTTTTATCTGCCGTAATAGACCCACCATCCATTATGATTTTTGCTTCTTTGTCTGCAAACAACCCAATATTCTTAGACGTGACTGTTACACTACCGTTTAAATCGATGAGACCTTTATCTTCAGCCCACACTGCTGTTTCATCTGCCACGATTGAACCACCACTCATTGCAATTGTTGCATTTTCATTTTCTGCAGCGAGTCCAGTATCTTTAGACTTGACTGCTACATTGCTTAGTTCGATAGCACCTTTGTCTTTAGCCTCCACTGCTGTACCAATCACATCAATAGAACCGCCGTTCATTGCAATTTGCGCTTTCTCGCCCTCTGCAGATAACCCATAAGACCCCCCACCTTCATCATACTCAGACTTGATTGTTACACCATTCAAGTTTGCAATACCCTTATCTCCAACTTCCACTGCTACAACGTCTGCATTAATAAAGCCACCATTCATTATGATCATAGCGTTGTCTTTTACTTCAAGACCAATCGTAATATTTTCAATAGTTGTTTCGCCCTTCAAGTCAATCAGACTTCCAGAGCCACTAGCATTTGCACCAGTTCCATTCCCCTCCTTACCAGTCAGCGTTAGATTGGTGCCATTGATTTTACCACCCCCTGTCGCGCTAACAGCGCTTTCGCCCTCACCTTCAGCCTTATAGGCTTCACCAGACTCCGTCTTTATTTCACCATCAGTAGCGTTAAGAGTTTGCGCATGCGCATTCAGATGTACACCAAACAGTACAATAGCTACAGTTGCTGTGGACAATAAAAGGGACTTTTTATGCATGTGATATTTTCCTTACTTATAAACCCCATACTCATCCTCCCCGCTTATAAGAAGGATACAAATGGATTATTTTAGAATAAAAAACATTTTATTTCAATTTACATGTAAAATAAAGAATAATTTTTCTTATTTAAAAATAAATTAAAATAAAATACATATTGTTTATTTATAAAAATCATATTGTATTTAATTTGTAATTTCCTTTACTTAGATATACAGTATACAAGTTAATTTTTGACTGCTTTCTTTTATTAAAAGACGATATTATTATTAAAATAATGCTTTAAGATAATAGTCAATGGGTATCATGAGATTTTTTTGTTGAAAGTAGGCACCATTTTCGCACAAGTTTTATTTTTTATGGTTTGAGAAAAGGTATGAGTAAACAGCTATAGAAAAGTTGTCTTTCTTTGGTTCAAAATGGGTTTTTCTTAATAAAAATGGTGCAACTGTATGCTTGATAAACTTTTGGCTTTTCTTTCTTCTTCGGGGCGGGCTCTTCAGAAACTAGGGGTAAAGCGTCTTATTGCGCTTGGCCTGGTTGGAATCACGCTGTTTGGAACGATTTTATTTTCCAGTTTTTATTTAACACGTCCTTCTTATGAGACACTTTATATTGGTCTTTCTCGTGATGATGTGAATCGTATGGGAGTTGCTTTGGGCGAAACGGGAATTGCTTTTGATGTTTCTTCCGATGGAAGTTCTATTCAAGTTCCTGTGGGGCAGGCGGAAAAAGCTCGAATGTTTCTTGCAGAAAAAGGACTTCCCACATCAAATAATGCAGGGTATGAATTGTTTGATAATATGGGGTCATTGGGGTTAACATCTTTTATGCAGGAAATTACTCGCCAACGTGCTTTAGAAGGTGAGATTGCCCGCACAATTCAAGTTGTGCAAGGTGTAAAGGCTGCACGCGTTCATATCGTTTTACCAGATAAAGGATCATTCCGTAAGGCCAATCAAAAGCCTACAGCTTCTGTTGTGATTCGCACAGATGGTGGTTTTGCAGCCGAATCTGCCCAATCTATTCGCCAGTTAGTAGCTGCGGCCGTTCCCTCGCTTGAAGCAAGTTCTGTGACGGTTATGGATACACGGGGGCAGTTGTTGGCTTCTGGGGTTGATGCGGCGAATGGAGCTTCTGTTCGGATGGCTTTGCTTGAACAACAAGTTGCATCGCAAATTGATGCTAATATTCGTAAGCAATTGGTACCTTATCTTGGTCTGGATCACTTCCAAACTAGTGTGCAGGTTGATTTGGATACGGATCGTCGTCAGGTCAATGAAACTGTTTTTGATCCGGAATCGCAGGTTGTACGTTCTGTACGTTCTGTACGTGATCAAGCGGATAGTCAAAATAGTCGCAATAATGATGCTGTTGGAGTGGAACAAAATATACCACAAGAGGAAATTGCTAATGGTGGTGGAGAACGCTCAACTGATAAAAAGGACCGTCGTGAAGAAACTACTAATTATGAAATTAATTCTAAAATTATTTCCACTGTAAAAGATGGTTATAGCGTGAAAAAACTAGCTGTTGCCATTGTTGTGGATCGTGCACGTTTGGCTCTTGCAAAGGGCGACAATGAAAATTCTGAAAGTTTCATTAATGACGAAATTAATCGTATTCAGCAGATGGTGGCAACAGCTGCGGGGCTTGATCCAAAACGTGGTGATGTTATTAATGTTACAGCAGTTGATTTCATTGGTTATTCTGATAAAGATATGACTCCTATGCAAACACCTATTTGGAAATCATTGTCACATTATTTGTCCAGTTTCGTTAACGGGTTGGCTTTGGTTATTGCTGTCTTGTTGATTTTGTTCTTAGGTGTTCGCCCCTTGATGCGTGAGATGCGTGAGGGACAAAAGGCTCTTGGTAATGGAGAAAATGCTTTAGCAGGTCTTGAAAACGTGCCCGCTTTGGAAAAGCAATCTAGCACTAATGGAGAATTTAGTGGTACTGCAAGGGTAAAAGATGATACACTTAATGACTTGCGCAGTCGTATGCGTGTAGCACCCCAAAATCGTCTTGAGCAAATGATAGAAATGGATGAACAACGCTTTGCTGAGGTTTTACGCGAATGGGTTAATGACACTAATGCAACTGTACAACCCGCATAGATTTGCAGAGTGAGATGTTGAATGGAAGCGATCAATGGAATAGAAAAGATAGGTGAAGAATTAAAAAGAGAAGCAAGTGTATCGCTTGCTTCGTTTCTGAGTGATTTTTCACCTGTCAATGAAGATGCAGAGGTTTTACTTTTTAGTGATGAAGGTGAGCAGATATGTGATAATGAAAAATATGAAGAATTTTTGTTATCCAATACTGATTTTTTGGAAGAAGATATGGAAGAAATGTTGCCTCTCCATATTGCTTCTGATAATGCCGTTGATTCTGAAGTTGTCAAACAAAAAGCTTTTGATCAAGTTGAACAAAGAACGACAGAAGAGTTGCAAAAACAATTTGCGGCTGAAAAGCAGCAAATGGAGGAAGAGCATGCCAAAGCTATTGAAGCAACCAGGCAGGGGATGGTTGAAGCTCTGGGTGCTCAGATGCACAGCCAATTAATGGAAGGGCTTGCTAATTTGCGTCAAGGTATTGCTAAAGATATTGCGCAAATACTTGCTGCCTTTATTGGTGAGAAAATTACACAAGAAGCGCTTCAGCAATTTGCTACAAAGATGGCAGATCAAGTTATTGATACAAAGCAGCCTTTAGTGCTTGAAGGAAATGAAAAACTGCTTGAACAACTCAAAAAACAGGAGGGGTTTGATGCTTCTAAATTTGAATTTCAGTCAACTAATAGTGCAGAGATACGTTTACGTTATGGTAACGTGGTTACTGCTACACAGCTGACTCCCTTATTGGCAACGTTGCAGGAGTTGGTTCGATGAAATCTGATGGTGGACAGTCTCACTCTGAAATTATTATTGTTCGTCGTGGGGGTCATGACAATCATGACGAACATCATGGGGGTGTTTGGAAAATTGCTTATGCTGATTTTATGACAGCAATGATGGCACTTTTTCTTGTGATGTGGCTTG
The DNA here is from genome assembly GCF_002022505.1 of Bartonella sp. WD16.2. Lineage (NCBI taxonomy): Bacteria > Pseudomonadati > Pseudomonadota > Alphaproteobacteria > Hyphomicrobiales > Bartonellaceae > Bartonella > Bartonella sp. WD16.2. The sequence continues at coordinate 1,314,306 of NZ_CP019781.1, read as the reverse complement.
TTAACGCAAAAGATGAAGAAACTAAAGAGGCTATTGCAAATTATTTTAATCCAATCAAACTTATGGATTCTCAAACAAGTGATCGTAGCATTCAGAAAAAAAGTGATGTTGAGGAAAGCAAAATTTGTCCTGTTGGACAGACATGTGGAGGTGATGCTAAATCAGAAAGTGTTCAGTCGATTGGTTTGGAAGAAGCAGAGTTGATGCGTGATCCCTATAGCGGATTGGAAAAAATTGTTCAATCACAGAAAAATGTGCAAGATCTTCCTGATAAGGATGGGAAGCATGACGCTTTTATGGGTAGGAGCAAGGGTGATTCGAAAGAGAATTTACCAGTCACTGATTATCGGGATCCATTTTCACCTCATTATTGGAAGAAACATGCAGCATCTCATGAAAGTGCTAAAAGATTGACTTCACAGCAGGAGACGGTTGCAAATAACAGCACATTGAATGCGCGAGCAATAGAGTGGGAGGAGGGTCAGGCACAGCAGCAACTTGCGCAGGAAAATCTTCCTTCTCAGGCGTCACGTGATTTTGCAAAAGAGGTAGCAGATCTTATTAAAGAAATAACTGATGAAAATCATTTATCCGCTAGTGTGTTGCCAGTCAGAGAAGGCGTTATGATTGAGTTGATGGACCAGCCTGAGTATGAAATGTTTAGAGTTGGTTCATCTGTTCCTACGGCACAAACAGTTAAATTTATTGATCGTATAGCAAAAGTTATTGCACAGCATCCAGGAAATGTCGTGGTAAGTGGTCATACTGATGCACGGCCTTATCGTAGTGTAGCTCGTGATAATTGGCAACTTTCAACATCACGTGCACAGATGGCTTATTATATGTTAGTGCGCGGTGGTTTGGATGAAAAACGCATTTTGCGTGTTGAAGGTTATGCAGATCGGGATTTAAAAAACAGACAAGATCCTTATGCTTCTGAAAATCGGCGTATATCCATTTTTATACAGGATCCGAATGTTGATCGTGCACAGAAAATGCCTGCATTAGAAAAGACCCCATCTAAACAGTCGGGACAAAGACAAATGAAGTCAGTTTCTCAAGAGGAAAAAACACCGTGATTATGAGAAGGACATACGGTGCTGGTCTTTTGTTTTTTGTAACCTTTACACAAGGGATTTTTGCACAAGGAGCAGGGATCTCTATGCAAAAAGAAGAATCAGCTTCTTATAGACAAGCTGAGGCGATGTTTTTGGCGCAGGCAGTATCTTCTTCTAAATCTGTAGAGTCTTCTGTTAGATTAGGAACTGTTTTGTCTCGTCCAGTGCAGCTTGTTCGTTCTTTGCAAAATTTACAAGATCAAATTGTATCAGGCCAAGAGGAAGCACTGCAAAAACAACCGCAGATTTTAAGGGAAATTGGTGAAAAATTTTTAAATTTAAATCCTAAAGTTTGGAAAGATAAACAAAATCTTTATGCATTATTGATTTACCTTTTTAATGGTGGCAATCCTTCGGTTGTGCGTGTAATTTTAAAAAATTATGGGCAAGGGGTGATTGCAGAAAATATAGTGACTGGCGTTTTGGCTTATTTGTCTCATGAACAGGAAGTCTTTTTTAAAGTTTTTGCAAACTTAACTGATGAAGATATTCAGTCTATTCCACCTGCTTTATTTTTTTCTATAGTTCTTTCTACGGTTGGTAATACGATTATAGAAAATCCTGTTTTAGCTATGAAACAATTGGATCAAGTAAGGCTTCTTTCCTCGGGGACTTTATTTGAAGAAAGTGCAATTCGTCGTGAGATTAAGGTTGCGACTCTTCTCGGTAAGATGGACCTTTTGGCTTTATTAGTACGCAATTATGCAAGTCGATTTGGAAAGTCGCCTTATGCGAGTAACTTTTGGCGTGAGTTTGGAATTGCTATACCACGGATTGATGAGAAATTAGATGATCAACAGTTAGAGGCGTTGGTTTCATATGCACCACCTATGGTACAATTGATGGCATATATGGATGTGAGTCGCACTGCGTTGATTAATGCGCGTATGGAAAGAGCGCAATTGAGTGCTCAAAAGGCTCTGATATTAGCGCATAAACTTAACGTAAATGATGCACCGGCTCGCCTTTATTATGCAGCTAGTTTAGCTAGTTCTGTAACAGCATATGAAGCGCAACAATTGTTACAGAATATTTCATGCGAAGATTTATCAGAAAAAGATCGCTTGTTATTTATTGCTGCGCAGGCTGTGGCACAAAAAGTTACTTCTTCTTTAGTGGGTGGTCAAAAAGAAATTAAAACACAAAGTTCTATACAATTGCAAAGTCAAAAAGAGTTAGAGACAATGTCAAAAGAAGCTGTCGAGCAACAAAATGCTCCATCTTCTACGTCAACAGAAATGAAAATGAATCAGCTTATCGAACAAGCACAAGAAAAAATAGACGAAGTCGATAAATTATTGGGAACATAGATATGATGATAAATACTGATGAATTGTGTGATATTCTTTCTACATCAGTTTCTAAAGTTAATAAGGTTTCGGTCCAACCAAAAGAAGGCGTAAGAAATCAATTGCGTGAAGCGTTTAAAGCGCTGGTTAGTCAAGACACAAAGATGTCGGATGAAAAGGTTTTTGAAGAAGATTCTTCACATATTCAGGAACGAGAAGAAGAAGCTTTAAAGGAAGATCTAGAATTAGAACAAGATGGTGTTGAAACTTTAAGTGCAAAAAATAAACGTTTAACAGATAAAAAAAGAGTGCCTTTTCAAGATGTTTCTTGCCCTTTATGTTTGGTGCAACAATTTGTGAAACAAGAAAAAAATGTGCAAGAATCAGATAGATTTGAAAAAAATGAGAACTTGCCATCTTCTATGAAGAGTAATGTGAAAGATCAAAAGATTACAGAGATTCAAAAAGCGGATGTGGTTAAGGATGAAATTCAAGAAGAGCACCAAGTTAAAACCGTTGGAAAAAATCCGCTTGCACAGAAATTTGTACAAAATTTTACGCACAGTATTACACAAAATAATGAACCATTAATAACCCGTTTGGATGTAGGGGCTGAAAAATCTCAACTTCTAGAGAATCTTGAAATAGGTGATAAACTTGCTCTTCAAGGAGAAAATTCTAATTTAATCAATAAGTTAATCGATGTTGACATTACGTTAAATAAAAAGGTTGGTCATGTGCAATTGTTGCGTTTGAAGTTAACACCTGCTGAGCTTGGAACGATTGATGCTAAATTACGTATGAGTGCACAAGGGCTCCATGTTGAATTGCATATTCAACGTCAAGAAGCAGTGCGTCTTTTGGGTAATAATCAACAGATGTTGATCCGCATTTTGGAAAAGGTGCCTGTTAATGATGAAGGCCGCGTATTAGTCAGTATTATTGATAAAAGTGTTCAAACTATTCAGCATGGCCAGTCTTCGCAGATAGATCAAGGGTCTGGGCAGAATGATAGTGGACAGAATTTCAATGGTCAGCGTCAGGCTTTTGGTCATAAGGATCAGAATGAGCAAAATGAATCAAGGCAGTTTTTTAAACAGTTTTTATTGGTGGATTCATCGCTGTTGGATATTTCCGTTGACACTGTTCACCCACATGATCCTTATCGGTTGGTTGTGTAGCTTTGTTATACTGAACAACGCTACGGCTGCTAGAAATGTGTGTGAAGCGGAAATGATTGGCGCGTCTAAGCGTTATGGTATTCCTTTGGGCATTCTTTATGCAATTGGTTTAACAGAAACAGGTCATAAAGAATCACTTCAGCCTTATGCGTTAAATATTGATGGCAAAACTGTTTTTGCTAAAACGCAAACAGAAGCTTTACGTATTTTCAAAATTGCCCAACAGCGTGGTGCTAAATTAATCGATGTGGGTTGTATGCAAATCAACTATTTCTACCATCGTATGCATTTTTCTTCTGTGGCAGAGATGCTGCAACCTCATGTTAATGTGGATTATGCTGCGCGCTTTTTACGGAGTTTGCGTCAAAAAGAAGGCAGCTGGACTATGGCAGTCGCACGTTACCACGCTGGCCCCAATAACAATCCAGCTCAAAAACGTTACGTATGTCGTGTTATGCGTAATATGATTGCAAGTGGTTTTGGTCAATGGACTCCTAATTCTCGAGCATTTTGTAAAAGTGCGTCTTGAATCATTTTTTGAAAAAAAAATGGCATAGTGTTTCATTTTGAACAATTTTATATGTATTAAACAAGTATAAATTGTATATCAAAATTAATTATACAACTATAAATAGTAAATCATTGATTTATATAAGAATAAGTTAGAAAAATACTTGTATTTTAAAAGATTAAATTATACTCCTTATTAAGATTTAAATTTTTCCGCAAATAGATTTTAAATTAAGTTATTTGAATGAGAAGCGCATGATAGTTGTAGTAGATGACCGTAAATTAGTGACGGATGGCTATTCTACGCTATTCGCTCGAGAAGGAGTAGCTACAACAGGTCTCCTTCCTTCAGATTTTAGTGAATGGATTTCAACAGCTCCGGATCATGAAGTAAGATCGATTGAAGCAGTTCTTTTAGGGAAATGTAAAAATCAAATCGAACTCCCAAAAGAAATTCGCACATATAGCTCTGCACCTATTTTAGCTATGACGGAAACAAATGTTCTCGATCATACGATAGAGCTTTTCCAAGCTGGGATTGACGATGTCTTACGCAAACCAATACACATACGTGAAATTCTAGCACGAATCGCTGCCATCCACCGACGCATTGGAGGTGATATCCGTAATGCTAGCTCTACAACAGAAATCGGCCCTATTAGCGTCTTTAACGATGGACGCGATCCACGCATCAATGGTGCAGACTTTCCTCTTCCACGCCGCGAAAGACGTATTCTCGAATATCTTGCAGCAAACTACGGCAAACGCGTTAATAAAACACAAATTTTCAATGCCATCTACGGCGTCTTCGATGATGTTATCGAAGAAAACGTTATTGAAAGCCACATTAGCAAACTTCGTAAAAAACTAAAATTAAAAATTGGTTACGATATTATCGATTCAAAACGCTTTCTCGGTTACAGTTTAGTAGTTAGAAATTAATGCTTTTAAAAAACTCCACCTTTTTCTATTTTTTTTCCTTCTTTTTAAGATGCACTGTAGTTAGCGCTAATAATTCCGCTCTCTCCTATGTCAAAAATTAAATTATTTGTAAAATGTGTCTTTTTTAAGATCATTTTATTTTGATAGAAATATTAAGCAAAAGTTTCGCGCAAGAAAGTCTGCTTATAATAACGTAATAAGCTAACATTAACAGGAGATAATATGAGTATTTATGGGATGATGCGTACGGGTGTTTCAGGTATGAACGCTCAAGGGACACGCCTTTCTGGTGTGGCAGAAAATGTCGCCAATGTTAATACGATTGGATATAAACGTACAGATGTCCAATTTTCTAATTATGTAATACCTTCTGGAGATTATGCTTATGTTCCTGGTGGAGTGAGGAGTCATGTTGGTCATGACATTTCAATTAGCGGTCCGGCGCGTGCAACAGGTCGGATGGCTGATGTGATGATTGATGGTAATGGTTTTTTTCGTGTTGCAGATGAAAACGGAATAGAATATTTAACGCGTGCGGGTTCTTTTGCTCGTGATAAGGATGGATATGTTCGTAATTTAACTGGATATTATCTTTTAGATGAGGATGGGCAAAGAATTCAAATTAAAGGTGGTCCGACTGATTTATTTGGTCCTGAGGTCACGACAAAAATTGATTTTAAAGTGAATTTTGACGCCAGTGCAATGGTTTTGGGTCCTGGAGATATTGATCCCAAAGACCCTGAAAGTTATAATCATAAAAAATCGGTAACCACTTATGATAGCCAGGGTAAGAAGGTCCAGGTTGATTTCTATATGCGTAAAACTGATGACAATGAGTGGACAGTTGATGCCTATGTTGGAGAAGAAAAGGTTGATACTACGGATTTGGTTTTTGATAAAGATGGTAATCTTAAAGATCCGGTAGACGATTTTAAATTAGCACTGCCAGAAAATGATGGGGAAGATGGTACTTTTGAAGTTGATGTGAACTTTGGTGGGGTAGGAAAAGATTCTTTAGTTACTCAGGTGGGTAATTTATCTGCCTTTGAACTTGAAGCAGATGGTATGGAATCTGGTGCTTTTGATAGTTTTACTTTTGGTCGCAATGGTGAGATTGAGGTAAGATATACTAATCATCAGATGCGTATTGTAGGATACGTAGGTATGACCACTGTGACATCGCCAGAAAATTTGACTGTTTTAAGTGGCACTGTTTTTGGGATTAATAGTCGTACAGGGGGTCAAATGATGGGACGTCCTGGAGATGGTGTATTTGGTTTGTTGTTTTCAGGTTATCTTGAAGATTCAAACGTTGAGATGAGCGATGAATTAACAGACATGATTGAAGCTCAACGTAGTTATACGGCTAACTCCAAAGTCTTTCAAACGGGTTCTGAATTAATGGATGTTATTGTTAATTTGAAACGATAATTTAGGTAAAATTTAAAAGGATTTCAAATTATGGCGTTTAACTCAACAATTAATACAGCACGAAACTCTCTTAAGGCGACTACAGGTCAATTGGGTATTGTTTCGCAAAATGTAGTTGGCGCTCAGGACCCAAACTATGTCCGACGAACCTCATATATAGAATCAGGGCCAAGAGGTTCTATTCATCTTATGGTTCGTCGTGACGGTGACATTCATTTATTGAATAATTATTTGGTCAAATCAAGTCAAGCTGCTGTTGCTGGCAGTATCGCTAACGGGCTTAATCGCTTGTCTAACATTTATGGGGTGGATGAATTTTCACGGGCACCTTCACAATTGCTTGGCGATTTTCAAAAAGCATTGCAAACTTATGCGAATGATCCACAACAGCGTTCTGCAGGAGATGCGGCCGTTGATCGTGCACGTGATTTGGTTTACAGTTTAAATGAAGGCAATCGTGAAATCGAAAAACTACGCAATGATGCGGATAGCGACATTCAAGACTCTGTTGATCATATTAACGATCTATTGCGACAGTTTCATGAGCTTGATCAACATGTAGTTCGAGAAAGAAACGCGGGGCGGGATGATAGCATCTATATGGATCAGAGAGATGCAGTTTTAAAAGCTTTATCTCAAGAAATTGGCATTAATACAGTGTATCATTCTGATGGGAGTATGACCATTTATGGTATGGATGGCAGCACTTTATATGATAAGACTCCGCGGGAGGTAACATTTCAATCGAGCAGCTCCTTGCCAGCTGGTGTTGCAGGAAAGCAAGTCTTTGTTGATGGCGTGCCATTAGGTCATCCATCTTTTGTTGAGCCTAATGGAGGTGGCAATCTTGGTGGATTGTTGAGGATACGTGATGAAATAGCACCACAATATCAAAAACAGTTGGACGAGATGGCAAATGCTTTGATGCAAATGTTTCCAGGGCCTCCTTCCTTGTTTTTAGATGATAATCAGCCAGATGGTGTTGTTGGTCCTATTGAGGGGTTGGCAGGGCGAATACGGCTTAATTCTGTATTTGATAGTAATACAGAAGGTGGTGGCCCAGAACATTTTGGTGAGGATCTTCAATCGTTAGTGGATGCTTTTGATCAAAAGCGGCCATTTGGAGCAGATACAGGTTTGTCTCCCGAACAATCTATTATGGATTTTGGTAAAAATTCAATTGGTTGGCTTGAAGGGTTACGTTCAGATGCAGATAAAGACGCAAAATATCACAGCACAATGTTTTTACATGCATCTGAAGCATTATCCAACGGAACGGGTGTAAATACAGATGATGAAATGGTGTTAATGTTACAATTAGAACAGACATATGCAGCCACTACGCGTATTATTAGTACAGTTGGTAAAATGTTAGACGATCTTATGATAGCAATTCGGTAGGTATGAAATGAGAGTTCCATCAGTTTCAACATATGTTTTAAGTAATGCACGGCGTGATGTAATTGCTAATGGGCAATCTGAATTAATGCAAGCAAGCTATGAAGCGACTACCGGAAAACTGTATGATCCAGGTCTTACATTAGGGCGCAGAACGGGACGTTTGGTGAATATTGAAAGCCAAATGAGTTATCTTGAAGGTTTTAGTAATACCAATAAATTGGCAATGTTAAGAATGTCCTCTATGCAAGCTGCAATACACAGTTTGATTTCATCCGGTGATGAAGTAGCTGCACCAGGAGCATTAACTCTTTTTAATAATATGCTTGTGGGCGATCCAGGAAATACAACGCCATCTGTGATACAAGCAGTTGCACAGAATTCTTTGAATGCATTTATTTCTGCTTTAAATACCAATTATAATGGTGAATATGTATTTGGTGGGACTAATACTAGTGAACCACCATTGAATTTTTATAAAATTGGTGGTGAAACGGGGCCTAGTAAAGTCGTAAAAGATACATTTGATGAATTTCTGGGTGGTAGAAAACCAGAAGATCTTACCAGTGAAGAGATGGAAGAATTTATTGATGGGCCGTTTAGTAGTTTATTTGATGAAGAAAATTTTACCAAAATTTTTTCAAATGCTCAAGATGGCTCTATTGAAAAGCGTATTTCATCGAATGGTGAAACAGTCAATGTTGCAGCGAGTGCTAATGAAAAAGGATTTCGCGATGCCTTGAAAAGTATGATTTTGGTGGCAGAATTTGGTGATATTGGTTTGTCAAAAGATGCGCAAGAAAGTCTATATTCAAAGGCGCGAACTTCTACTGATCAAACATCTACAAGTAGTTCTGTTAGTGAAATTATTGTTATAGCTTCCAGAATAGGGAGTGCTGAGGCAAGAGTAAAAACGGCTACACAACGAATTGAGATTCAAACAAATCTTCTCATGAATGCAAAGATTGATTTGATTGGTGTTGATTCAGTAGAGGCTATTCAGAAAGTTCAAACGTTAGAAGCGATGTTAAATCTTTCTTATACTTTAACAGGGCGGATAAGCCAGTTAAGTCTTGTTAATTATTTAAGATAAGAGGTGCAGTTATTTGATGTACCAAATGCGATATGAAGATGTCATGGAAGATGATGCGATGAGCGCACGTGAGCGTGAACGGTCTTTGTTTGATCGTTGCATTAAACTTCTTTTGGACGCAAAGGCAAAAGGTCCTGGTTCACATGAGGTTAATGAAGCAGTTCAGTTTGCTCGGAAGCTTTGGATCATTCTTATTGAAGATCTTGGACAGGCTGAAAATGCTTTACCACCAGAATTAAAGGCATCTCTTATCTCTATTGGTTTTTTTATTTTAAAGGAAATTCAGAAATTAGATGAGGGAAAAACTGCTGATTTTGATGTTCTCGTTGAGATTTCAGAATCTATCCGCGATGGTCTTTCCGCTAATCCAGAGATGTGTGAGTGAGGAGGCAGATAATGTATTTGACATTAAAGCCGAATGAAAAAATTTTTCTTAATGGTGCAGTTTTACGTGTAGATCGTAAAGTGACTTTTGAATTGCTCAATGATGCGACTTTTCTTTTAGAGGGGCATGTTTTGCAAGTTGAAGATACTGATACACCACTTAAACAACTTTATTTTTCTGCTCAACTTATGTTGATTAATCCAGGAGAAGCTGAACAGGCATCGGCAGTTTTTGTTGAATTGTTAAAAAAATTGCTTCAAACTTTTACGGATAGTGATCTTTTAGAAGGGTTGAAAGAATGTATCTATTTAACCGAGCAAAATAAGATTTTTGAAGTGTTGAAAGTTATTCGTGGTTTATTTCCAAGAGAAGCGCAGATTATGGGAAAAATGCCTTTAACAAGTGCAAACACAAGAGAAGTTAGACAAGTTAGCGAGGTGTGATATGACGTTAGGTGTGGTTGGTAGTGGTAATCTTGAAAGTTTTCTCCGCAGAGATAGTGGAAGACAAGATGTTATTGAAGCTAAGAAAGAAACAGATTTTGATACGTTTGTGAAATTGTTGGTAGCACAGATGAACAATCAAGATCCAACCAATCCTATGGATTCAACAGAATTTGTAGCACAATTAGCAAGTTTTTCAGTTGTTGAACAAACTATAAAAACAAATGATAAACTTGATCAAATACTTTCAAATGGTTCTATTAATGGAGCAGAAGGATATGTTGGAAAATATATTCAATTCGAGGATGCTGATGGTAAGGTAATTGAAGGATATGTTGAATCCGTTAATATCTATACTGATGGTATGGTTGCGACATTAGATAATAATGAAAAAGTACTTATAGGTCCGGGTATTACGGTAATGGGTAGTAAACCTGATTCAAATAATGATCAATCTCATGTTGAGGCTGAAGTATGAATGAAGCTGATGCTATTGATATGGTAACTGCTGCTATATGGACCATTTTAATTGCCAGTGGTCCAGCAGTTCTTGCTGCTATGTCTATAGGAATTTTTATTGCGTTATTTCAGGCGTTAACACAAGTGCAGGAAATGACCCTGACATTTATTCCAAAAATCATTATTATTTTTCTTGTTTTAGCGTTGACAGCTCCTTTTGTTGGAGGGCAAATTTATGCGTTCACGCAATTAGTTTATAATCGAATAGAAACGGGTTTTTAAAAATTTTAATATCATATTTTAGCAAAATGTATTGAGAAATTTTCATCAATCTTTGATTATTCGTTTTTAATAAAACTTATTATATTTTAAAATATCCATTCATTTTTTGTAATCAATAGGTTTACAGGGAAATTCTATAATTTTAAAAATACTTAAAGCAAATAGATTTTTTCAAGAAGAAATTTAGCAATTATTTCTTTAATCTTGAAAGTTTTTTTTGATTTTTGTTATAAGAAAAAGTTAATTTTAGGCTATAAAAAGCTATACATAGATTTAATTTCTTATCTCATTTGTAAAAAATATCACAGCGTTCATCTCAAGTAGATGTACGCTTTTTTAGTTTGAGTTGGCTAAAATTGTAACAAAAATCATCAGAAAGCATATTTTTCTTCCTAAACCCAAGACACGCAAATGCGTTTGGATAAATTCAAACATTGATCGGTAATTAACACGATTTTTAGTTACTAAAAAAGTAATGAAAAGAATACACGCGAAACTACATCAATCTTCTATTTAAATAATGGCATACTGTTTTATTAAGTCTGATTTTTTATTCGTTTGGAGGGTACTTGCGTGGCACGATTGAGTGGAAAAACGCGGAGAATTACATCTCGAATATTCTATCTATAGATTATTTAGTTCAAACAATAAATCGATATGAAGATCCTATGGGTGATAAGTTTCTCAGATTCAGTTTTTTGGGATTGTAGAATGTAGTCTCTTCCTTACTGGCCTAATTATGATGAGCTTTTGATTCAGAAAGAGTTTTCTAAAGGCTATATAAGTAATGCAGTACGCGAGGAATTACGATGAGGAAGGGTATTATCTCAAAATAGTATTTGTGTTGTTGCATCAGATGCGGTCTCTTATCTAAAGCGGATGATATCCAGGAGGGTTAGAATGGTTAGCAGTAATAGATTTGGTTTACATGCTGTTGTTTTTTATATCAAATAAAGTACAGTTTATTTGTGATATGGGATTTTCTATCAAGAATGCTGATGAGATATAAGAGCTAGTCATATTTAAAGAATCTGAAATATTACACCAACTTTTGTCACGAGAAGCGGTGCATATATAAGATGTTGAAGATGTCTTATTTACCGAGAAATTGTGTGGTTTGCGAAATACTTTATGCCATTACGTTTGTGATATTTGTTAAAACAGTAATTTTAGTTATTTTTTGATAGAGAGCGTGGTGTTGTGGCCTTTGTTTTTCGGTATGCTAAATTAAAGAAGTGGCCAATAGTTTTACGACAGTTTTAATTGAAATAGACGTTGTCAAAGAGTATGTAGCACTTTTTGTTAATCTTAGAAGTATCAATTTCTCGACGAAGTTTATGGTTTATATCTATAGAAGAAGCATTGGAGAAGAATAAAAATGTCAAGTTTTGATAATGTATATACGGTTGAGTAATTTCAGGAAAGTTGAAGGTTTGTTGCACAGCATTTGAGGAATGAATGGTTGATGTGAGTAAGGCAATATGAAAGTCATGTTGATACTTTATAAATGCATGCAGGTAGCTGGATTCTACCTTTTCTGAGTATGATAGTGTTTTAATCATGGAATTTTTGAACGTACGGTTTTTTTGTTTTTGTGTATGATTTATCGCGTAATTTTTAGGCGAGTTTGTTTTACGGTTTGTGTTTTATAGGTGTAGTCTTTTTGTTTTAGGCTTTGTGTTTTGGCGCATTTATTAGAGAGCCTTTTGTTAATGTTTTATGTTTTTTTGTAAGGGGGTTTAAGGGGGGGCGTTTAGGTTTGTGGTAAGCCGTTCAGGAATGATTTTGTTTTTATCTTTTTTTATGAACAGTTTGTCTCTTTTAATCGGATTGGTTTAAAGAGGATGTAGGGTTATGGTTATGCGTCGTGTCTTAAAACATCATGTTTGTTTATGTGTCCTCTCAACGGCTATTGTGGCTGGGTTGGCTCTTATTACATCTCAGAAAGTATATGCTCAAGCACAACAAAATTGTATGGGTTGGGTTGAGGATAGTCAGGTTTTAGCGAGGCATCATGATAAGAGGGAGGGGAAGATTGTGTGTGATAGTGGGATTAAGACAAGGACGCTGACTGGTGTGAGAACAATAGATATGAGTGACCCTAATGAGGGTGATGATGAGGCTATAAAGATAATAGGGCCGAATACAGATATTACGATAGGAGATGATAAGCTGACGGTTAAAAATGGTGATAGGAGTGATAAATCGGCGATTAGGGTGGAACAGGGGGCGAGGCTGACGTTGAAGGAGAATGTTAGTATTACAAATGTGCAGAAGGTAATGGAGGTTGATGGTTCAGGGTCTGTGATTACGGTAAATGGGGGGACATTTGGGTTGAAGGATGCGATTGGAGCAAGGAATGGGGAGGGGAGGGTTATGATTGAGGTGAAGAATGAGGGGAGGATTGTTTTTGATAAAAGGGTGGGGAGTAATGGGGGGAGTCTGATTATTAGTGGGGGTGTGGGAGCTACGACTAAGGTAACGGGGATAGAGGTGAGTGAAACAGGGGGAGAGGTGGAGATGAGGAAGGGAACGACAGTTAATTTTGAGAGGGTGACAGAAGCGATAAAGATTAAGGGTAGTGCAGAAGCTACTGTAAGTGGAGGGGGTACTATAAATGTTACGGGAAGTGGGGGTGGGAGTACGGTGGTGAAGATGGAGGGCTCGGGGAAGGCTGATGTGATGAATCTGACTATTAAGGGGAGTGAGGGAACGACAGTAACAGGGGCTGAGGTATCAAGTGGGACGTTGATGATGAATATGGTGAAGTTGATGCAGGTCACAACAGGGGCAAAGGTAACAGAGGGTGGGACGCTGAAGGTGCTTGAGGGGACGATTACGGGAGGGGGTGGAAATCAGGGTACGGGGGTGGATAGCTCGGGGACAGTCACGTTGACCAGTGTGAAGATTTCGGAATTTGCAAAAGGGGTGGAGGCGATAAAGGGGCAGTTGGTGATAAATGGTACGTCGACGATTACGGTTACAAATGATGGGACGGGGGTGAAGGTGGGGGATCAAGTGACGAGTGCGAAGTTGACAGATGTGACGATTAAGGGAACTGGGGGAGCTGTGAGTACGGGTACGGGGGTGAAGATGGAGAGTTCGGAGACAGTCACGTTGACCAATGTGAATATTTCAAATTTCAAAACAGGGGTGGAGGCGATAAAGGGGCAGTTGGTGATAAATGGTACGTCGACGATTACGGTTACGGAGAATGGGACGGGGGTGAAGGTGTCGGGAAGTGCGACGGCTGATTTGACAAGGGTGGGGATTACGGTTACGGGGATGTATGGGACGGGGCTTAATATAACAGGAGGGAGTGCTACTATGACGGGGGGATCAATTACGGGAAGTGGGGGAGCTGTGAGTACGGGTACGGGGGTGAAGATGGATAGCTCGGGGACAGTCACGTTGAATACGGTGAATGTTTCAAATTTCAAAACAGGGGTGCAGGTGACAAAGGGGATACTGAAGGTAACAGAAGGGTCGATTGAAGGGAAGACCTATGGGGTGAAGGTGGATGGGAGTGGGAGGTTGGAGATGAATGGGGGGACGATTGAGGGAGAGAATGGGACGGGGGTGTGGATGGAGGGGGGTGGGACGGCTAAATTGACAGGGGTGACGGTTACGGGAGGGAGTCAGGGGGTGAGGGTGCAGGAGAGTGGGACGTTGGTGATGACAGAGGGGTCGATTGAGTTTAAGGGGGATTATGGGGTGCATGTGAGGGATAATGCGACGGCTAAATTGACAGAGGTGAAGATTACGGGAAGTGGAACGGGGGTGGAGATGAGGAGCTCGGGGACGATGACGTTGACCAGTGTCAATATTTCACAGGTACAAACGGGGGTGGATGCGGTGGCAGGGCAGTTGGTGATGAATATGGGGACGGTTGAGTTTACGGGGAATGGGTATGGGGTGAAGGTGTCGGGGACGGCGACAAGTGCTGAGTTGACAATGGTGACGATTAAAGGAAGTGGAAGTAGTCAGGGTACGGGTAAGGGGGTATATGCGGAGGGGAAAAAGGTGACGATGAGCAGTGTGGATATTTCAAATGTACGATTGGGGGTAGAGATGAAGGCAGGGGATCTGACGATCACAGGGGGGTCGATAAAAGGGGTGAAGTGGGGGATAAATATGGAGGGGGGTAAGAAATTGGTGATAAAGGAGGGGACGACAATTAGTTTTACGGATGGATATGGGGTGAAGATACAAAATAATGTGACGGCTGAGTTGATGGGGACGGTGATTACGGGAAATGGGGGTGGTACGGGGGTAACTGCGGAGGGGACGGGAAATGTGACGATGACTAGTGTGAATATTTCACAGGTACAAGTGGGGGTAAAGGTGACAGGGAATGGGGCGTTGACGATAATAGGAGGGTGGATAAGAGAGGTGCAAACGGGGATAGATATGGAAAAGGGGACGTTGGTGGTGAAGGATGGGACGAGGATTGAGTTTACGGGGACACATGGGGTGAAGGTGGGAACAGCGGTGACAAGTGCTACTTTGACAGGGGTGATGATTAGGGGAGATGGAAAGGGTATGGGGGTGTATGCGGGGGCAGGGAATCTGACAGTGAAGGGAGGGTCGATAACAAATGTGCTAACGGGGATAGATATGTCTGGAAGTGGGACGTTGACGGTGAGTGGGACAGAGATTCAGTTTAAGGATGGGCACGGGGTGAAGGTGGGAACAGCGGTGCAGAGTACTCAGTTGACAGGGGTGACGATTAGGGGAAATGATGGAAAAGGTACGGGTACGGGGGTACATGCAGAGGGGGGGAATCTGACAGTGAAGGGAGGGTCGATAACAAATGTGCAAATGGGGATAGATATGGCGGGAAGTGGGACGTTGACGGTGGAGGATGGGACGAGGATTGAGTTTAAGGGGACGCATGGGGTGAAGGTGGGAGGATCGGTGCAGAGTACTCAGTTGACAGGGGTGACGATTAGGGGAAATGATGGAAAAGGTACGGGTACGGGGGTACATGCAGAGGGGGGGAATCTGACAGTGAAGGGAGGGTCGATAACAAATGTGCTAACGGGGATAGATATGGCGGGGAAGGGGACGTTGACGGTGGAGGATGGGACGAGGATTGAGTTTAAGGGGACGCATGGGATAGGCGTGTGGGGGGATGTGACGGTTAGTTTGACAGGGGTGACGATTAGGGGAGATGATGGAAAAGGTACGGGGGTAGAAGTGAAGGCAGGGGATCTGACGGTGACAGGAGGGGAGATAACAAATGTACAAATGGGGATAGATATGTCTGGAAGTGGGGAGTTGAAGGTGGAGGATGGGACGAGGATTGAGTTTAAGGGGACGCATGGGGTGAAGGTGGGAGGATCGGTGACGAGTACTCAGTTGACAAGGGTGACGATTGTGGGAGAAGGAAAGGGTACGGGGGTGTATGCGGGGGGCAAAACGATGATGATGGAGGATGTACGTATTTCAGGGGTTGAGAAGGGGGTATATGTGATGAGGGGAGAGGTGACGATGGATAAGGTGGATATTTCAGGGGTGCAAACGGGGATAGAGGTGGAAAGTGGGACGTTAGAGGTGCTTGGGGAGAGTGGAAATTCGACAATTAATTTTACGGGGGACTATGGGGTGAAGGTGGGAGCATCGGTGACAAGTGCTGAGTTGACAAAGGTGACGATTAAGGGAGGTGATCAGGGAAAGGGTACGGGGATATATGCGGAGGGGAAAAAGGTGACGATGACGTTGGATAAGGTGGGTATTTCAGGGGTCGTAATGGGGGTGAATATGTTAGAGGGTGAGATGTTAGAGATAAAGGGGAGCTCGACAATTAGTTTTAAGGCGGGGTATGGGGTGAGAGTGGGCGGATCGGTGAAGAGTGCTCGTTTGATGGGGACGCAGATTACGGGAGATGGAAGTGGGTACGGGGTGTGGGCGATGGGGAAAATGATGACGATGGATAAGGTGAATATTTCAAATGTACAAATGGGGGTGGAGGTGAAGGCAGGGAATCTGACAATCACAGGAGGGTCGATAAAAGAGGTGCAAACGGGGATAGCTATGTTAGGGAATGGGATGCTCAAGGTGGAGGATAATACGACAATTAGTTTTACGCGGGGGTATGGGGTGTATGTGAGGGGATCGGTAAAGAGTGCTGAGTTGACGGGGACGGTGATTACGGGAGGGAAAGCAGGGTACGGGGTATATGCGGGGGGGGAAGGAAGGGTGACGGTGAAGGGAGGGTCGATAAAAGGGGTTTGGAAGGGGGTGGAGGTGTTGGCAGGGGATCTGACGGTGAAGGGTGGGACGACAATTCACTTTATGGGGGATGGGTATGGGGTGAAGGTGGGGAAATTGGTGAAGAGTACTGAGTTGACAGAGGTAACGATTACAGGAGGGAGAAGTGGTATGGGGGTATGGATGGAGGGGGAAAAGATGACGATGACCAATGTGGATATTTCACAGGTTGGTATGGGGGTATATGCGGAGGGGAAAAAGGTGATGGTTAGTGGGGGAACGATAAAAGAGGTGGAGAAGGGGATCGTTATGATAGGGGATGGGATGTTGATGGTGAAAGATAGGACGAAGATTGAGTTTAAGGGGGATGGGACTGGGGCTGGAGTATATATGGAGGGATCGGTGAATGCTCGTTTGACAGGGACGCAGATTATAGGAGAGAAAAAGCAGGGTAAGGGGGTGATGATGGAGGAGGGGAAGGTGATGTTGGAGAATGTACATATTTCAGAGGTTGGAACGGGGGTAGAGGTGATGAGGGGAGAGGCATGGTTGAAAGAGACGCATTTGGGAAATGTTGCAAAAGGGATGAATATCGAAAACGGGGATGTGTTTATGGAAGGTGGGGAGATGAGCTTTGATGGAGATTACGGGATCAATCTTGCAAGGGGGAATGCTGCTTTAAGGGGTGTTAATATGACTTATACGGGCAGTGATAAGACTGCTAACTTCATCAATGTTGAAGGGGGAACAGTTTTGGCAGAAAATGTAACAATCACAGGAAATGACAAGGGGCAGGGCTTAAAGGTCATAAAGGGGGGAGCAGTGTGGTTGAAAAATACAACCTTTACCAATGTCAAAAATGGTATGACTGTTGAGGGAAGGAGTACCATACGTATGGAAAAAGGAGGCATTACTTTTAAAGAAGGGCACGGCATTTATCTCAGTGGGGGACAGGCTTTGTTAAGTAGTTTCAATATTACAGGACAAGGTCGTAAGAGTATAGGGATGGGGGTGAGTAACTCAGGAGAAGTAATGATGAGGGGGGTGGAGATTTCAAAGGTTGGAATGGGAATACGGATGACAAGTGGGAATCTGGTGATGAACCGGGGATCTATTGCTTTTAATGGAGACTACGGTATCAATCTTGTTCTAGGGCATGCCCTGTTAAATGAGCTCACCATTACAGGATCTGGTATTAGTAACACTGGAACGGGGGTAGAAGTGGGGTATGGAGGAAAAGTAATAATGAAGGGGGTGAATGTTTCAGGGGTAGCAATGGGGGTACAAGTGACAACAAGTAGTGGAGCGGCGTGGTTGAAAGAGACATACTTTACCGATGTCAAAAATGGTATAATTGTTACAGAGGGGAATGTGATTATGGACAAAGGAGGTATTGCTTTTAAAGGAGATTACGGGATCAATCTTGCAAAGGGTAATGTTGTTTTAAAGAGCGTCAATATGACTTATGCGGGCAGTGATAAGACTGCTAACTTCATGAGGGTCGAAGGGGGAACAGTTTTGGCAGAAAATGTAACAATTTCCACTTCAGGAAATGTAAGTAAAGGGCTGGGCTTAAAGGTCATAAAGGACGGAAAGGTTGTCTTGAAAAATACAACCTTTACCAATGTCAAAAATGGTATGACTGTTACAGAGGGGGTTGTGCGTATGGAAGGTGGGGAGATAAGCTTTGATGGAAAGCACGGCATCGATCTTATCCAGGGTCAGGTTGCTTTAATGGTGGTCAAAATGACTTATCAAGGAAATAGTCCTACGGCTGACTTCATCAAAATTACCGGAGAGGATACTACTACAAATGCTGTGGAAACGATCCTTTCTAAAAAGAAGGCCGCAGTCGTTGCAGCAAATCTAACAATCAACGGAAATGGTCATGGGCAGGGCTTGCATGTAATAAGGGGTGGACGGGTTGTATTGATGAAGCCAACTTATACTGATGTTTACAATGGGATGACCATTAAAGAGGGTGCTGTACAGGTACTGGGTGGGGAGATGACTTTTAAAGGAGAGCATGCTGTCTATCTTAATCGGGGCCATGCTTTGTTAACTAATGTCGCTATGAAGTATACAGGAGATAATGACAAGAGTACTTTCTTAAAGGTCGAGGCAAAAGGAAATGCTCTAAATACAGCTTTAAGTGAAGTCTATAGTTATAGAAGGTAGCAGGCTTTTTTTATAAACAACAAGAAATTCTACACTATATCGTTAAAAACAACTAAACTAATATTGTATACATGATTAATTACGTGCCAGAAAATGATCATTATTCTATATTACCGAGTGCTAGGATTTAACTATAATCCGTGAAGCTACATTTGTATTTTTTATTATGTTGATAACAAAACGTTACATCAACGATTAAAAAAATATTCACAAACCTATTTTAACGTTATGAACGATGATTTGACTTTGCCAACTCTATCCTGATTGTTAGTTATCTCTCTCTATTTCTGTTGCTTTATAGAATCCTTCTTGTTCTATTATTGCACTTTGCTGAGTTGATTGTTTTTTTTGCTCTTTATGTTTTTCTAAAGAGAAAACACGATCAATTTCTGTAACAAGTTCTGTCGTTTTCTGACAGATAAGCTCATTAATATACGCCATCATATCGGAGATGTTTGCAGAAAGAGGATAATGAGGCATAGGTTCGATAATAGGAATAGGTTTCACCATTTTCTGTATTGGTTTCAATCCACCTTTAGAGGTTTCCATTGTTTCTATCGTTGTTGATGCCAACGTTATAGAATGCATAGTAGGAGCAATAGTCTCTGGCTTCATAATTGTATTCCCTCATTATTTATAAAATATATCATAGATATGATATTTGTGAGATTATTATTGTAATCTTTTCATAAAAATCGTCCTTCAAATTAATAGATTTTTTTCATGAAATCAAGTATTTAAGAATTTCACTTTGGATTCGATCAGAAATTTATATTTTTGACAGTTTTTAGAGATAGAGAATTATATAGCTTTAATAAACGGGAAAAGAAGACGCATAAATTAAAATCATTAAATCAAAATGGCTGGGGAACCTGAATTCGAATCGTGAATTTATATCATATAACATATTGTTTTATTGATATTTTTTTAAGGTTAGGGATAAAATAATCAGGTTAGGGAATAGGATTTTTACATAGACTTTGTTTGTCATATATTGTACTACTCAATGAGTAGGAGATTTCATAATGAGAAGGATCCAATCTCATATTCCTGATGAACTTCGTAAAGTTTCTAAGAATCAAGCGTTATCACTTGATTTATTCCAACCTAATTCGGAAACATTACAAGCTATTGAGGATACCGAAATGGGACGTGTTGAACGTACATCCTTAAATGGTTTACGTGCTATGATCCGCAAGGATAAAGCTGATTTACAATAGGAATTTTACTTATTGACAAAATCACGGAAGTATTTATATATGCGATCAGGTGCTTAAGAAACACTGAATCGATAGCGGATTGGTTACCGAAATAATCAGTTCTCCGCGTTTTAAAGACTTTGACTCATTGTATACGTATGGCATATAGTGATTTGTCGGGTGTAGTTATGCTATACAATACCCTTTATGGGGAAAGCATAACGACGGACTATCGACCGTGTTTCTTAACACCCGGCGCTCTTTTTTTGAGTGTCATTAAGAAACCTTTAATCGGTAGGAGTTCATCATGAACGATTTAATAAACAACACACAAACCACGTTGACAATGTCTAGTCGTGAAATTGCAAAATTGTGCGGTAAAAGGCATGACCATGTTATGCGTGATATCAAGAAAATGCTTGAAGAATTATACTCTGAAAGAGGTCTCCCCAAATTTGGGGGCACCTATTTAGACAAGCAAAAAAAGACGCAAAACTGCTACAACCTTCCTAAACGTGAATGCCTTATTTTAATCTCAGGTTATAGTACAGTGTTACGTGCTTTTTTGGAAGTTGGTCATGATTTCACAAACTGGATCAAAGGCCATATTACCAAGTATAGTTTTGTAGAAAACCAGGATTATATAGTTTTCCCCAATTTTGGGGAAAACCTCCAAAGTGGCTGTTCTTCTAAGGATTATGCTCTCACCTTAAGTGTAGCAAAAGAGCTATCTATGGTTAAGAATAATAAAAAAGTAGTAGTGAATTTTTTGTTTGACAAAATCACGGAAGCATTTATATATGCGAATCAGGTGCTTCAAAAACATCTTAAGCAAACAGCGGATAGATTGCCGACACAATCTTTTCTCTGCACATTAAAGGCTTTGACTCATTATATGCGTGTGGCGTATAGTGATCTTGTCGGGTGTAGTTATGCGATACAAGACCCTCATTGGGAAAAGCATAACGACGGACTGTTTGCCGTGTTTTTGAGCACCCGGCACTCTTTTTGAGTGTCAATCAAAAACGTTTGTTACAAACAGGAGTTCATTATGAACAATTTAGTAAAAAACACACAAACTACACTGACAATATCCAGTCGTGAAATTGCAAAATTGTGCGGTAAAAGGCATGACCATGTTATGCGTGATATCAAGAAAATGCTTGAAGAACTTAACGCCCCCAAATTTGGGGTGGTTAATTTTGTCGGTAATTACTTTGATAAAAAAGGGGAAAGCCGCCCTTGCTACAACCTTCCTAAACGTGAATGCCTTATTTTAATCTCAGGTTATAGTACAGTGTTACGTGCTAAGATTATTGATCGTTGGATGGAACTTGAAGGTCAATTACAACTCGATCATGATCGTAATACTCAATTTGATTTACAAAACTATTATTTAGAAAGTATGGGGCCTGGTGAAAAGGCTTGGTATATTTTAGGTCCCGTCCAAGCGCGTCTTGTTGAGGCTTTTAAATTAGTAGAAGAAGGAAAGCATTATAAAACACTTGTTGAAGAAGCTAAACGTGTTTTAGAAGATCCTGTTGCAAAAGCCGCTTAATTTAAAGGAATATAATCATACCTTTCCCCTGTAAAATGGGGAAAGGATCAGTTTTATTTTGTATCAGGAACGGCTTGAACTTGTGTCAACATGCTTCCATCCACATAGATGTCTTCCATGCTGATTATGTTTTAAAATGTTTCGTGCTAAGTTTGGACTGATCGTATTGAGATCTTGTCTGTCTAAATAAATAGGCAACCATCCAAGACAAGAGGAAGCATGTTTATTTGTCGCGCAGCCAGTCAGAAAGAGCAGCACGTACATCATCATTACGTTTCTTGTTAATCTCATCTTCTATTTTTAACCTTGTTTTTGCTGCCTTTAAAGCTTCCTCAGTCTGTTTGTGCTGTTCAACTTTCTTTCCAATCTGACAAACATTCATCAAAATCTCGAAAAGAGCAGCAGATGCATCAAGTATAATCGTAAGGTATTTTTGCACTTAGATAGCTCTGCCTTTCTTGTAAGTTTTTAGATAAGTTCTTTTGACACGATCTGAGACGAGAACAATAATCAATCCTATAAAAATAGCAGCTATCCACCAATGATCTGAGATTGCTTTACCAATATGAACAAGTGGCTCTACAAGAGCACTCATTTTTCCTATAGAGAGTTTAAGACTATCAAATGCTCCCATTTGTTCTGCTCCCATGAGAGCTGAAGTGGCAGCAAGACCATAACCCGCCGTTTGAGTTTTATCTGCATCTTTAATAATGTTTGTACCCTTTTTTCTCAAATCGGCCATGCTTACACCAGAACGGCGAGGACTAATCATTGGCGTGGCTATATCAAGCGCTTCTTGAGTTTTTGCACCAACAACACCATCAACCTCTAAATTATGATCAGCTTGAAAAGAAAAGATTGCACTGCGTGTATCTGGTCCATAATCACTATCAATGGCAACAGGATAACCAAGATCATTGAGACGTTTTTGTAATCCTTCAACACGGTAGCCTTTACACCCTAGTCGTAAACTATTGGCACGAACTGAATTACTAACCTCTGCTGATTTTTTTGAGAGATCACAATAAGCATTGCGCATGCGTCGGCCATATTCTTTAACCATACCACTGCCATTGTAAACGCGTGCAATGGCATCAAAATCTTTGTCTCGTAAACTTGAAACAAGACCACGAACTTTAAAAAAGGAAAACATCGCTCTTATTTGTTCATCTTCACACGAACACATGCTGGTGACAAAATCTTGAACACTATTCCAACCAAGGATACCATAGTTATTTCCCATAATTTGACCAGCACCATAAGAAGCAGATTTTAAGGCAGCTTCTTCATCAATGGTCATAGCTGCAATGAGCAACTTTAAAGCTTGAGTGTTTGTTTTTTGTTCTTTAT
The DNA here is from genome assembly GCF_002022505.1 of Bartonella sp. WD16.2. Taxonomy (NCBI): domain Bacteria; kingdom Pseudomonadati; phylum Pseudomonadota; class Alphaproteobacteria; order Hyphomicrobiales; family Bartonellaceae; genus Bartonella; species Bartonella sp. WD16.2. Next base: position 1,291,277 of record NZ_CP019781.1, on the reverse strand, counting down.
ATCCTCCATCTTTAGGGCTGATCCACTTCTCTCTCGCAAGATCTTCTGTAATAGCTTGTTTACGCTTATGAGGAGGTAAATTCTTATAAAACTGATGTTTTTCAAAAAGGACTTTTACACGCTGTTCATCATCAAAACCTTTACCATCTGACTCCACAGAAATAATCGCAGCAACGACAGCTTCTTCACACCCAATCTCTTGTGCTAAGGATTTAACCAGACCTTGTGTACGTGCCTTACAGTCACCACTGAGTAATTTCTGTACAATCTCTGTCATGTATCTTCCCCTTCCATATGAATAACACCTTCACCTTCATCATAAGCATGAGGCGGGGCGTTATCATCTATTGTGTCATCTTTATCAGGTGTGGTGTTTATGACATTTTGCGCTGTATTTTCTTGTGCTTCATTAAACAGTTCACACTCGATACTTGTTGTATAACCGCCCGCTGTATCCAACCGATGTTTGACACTTTTAATGCGCCATTGCTCTGGAATGTAAGGACGGAAAGGTGGTGCTTGAATAAGCTTCATTTCAGTTTGAATGAACGGATCTCCACCCATATCACACGAAAATGTCGCTTTACCCCGTGATGATTTATTACGATAAGCAGCAATAGCAGCAACGGCTTCTGATTGATTGTGGTAGGTATATTTTAATTCATGAAAAGGCGCTTGACCGGTTTTGACCTCTTTCTTTTCACCACTGCGTAAATCATGATAGGTTGCTATCACACCTCCTTTCTTTTCTTCCTCTTGCTTTTCAACTTTGTCTTGCTTTTTAAGTGTTTTTTCTGAACGAGCTAATGAACGCAAAGGGGATTCATCCATATGAATGGATGTTTCTTCATCATACTCTTCAATGGTCTCTGGGTTTTGTGCTGCTGATGCAGCTTTTTGATCATCCCCTTCACCCGATGTTAAGCCCTGGGCCTCACCTGCTTCATCGCGTGCATTATATTTAAAATCCCAAGAGCTACACATCCTTTCATGAATAGTGACCACAGGGAGCATCTCTCCAGTAATAGCCTTGCCTTCACCACGTTTGGCCAGAACAAGTCTGTTATCCATAGATTTTGTTACAGCGTCATATTCTGCAGCAAGACGTGATGCAAAAGCCATGTCGCTTTCACCGGTTTGATCAATGTGACGCACGACAATTTTTGCAAGAGAAGGATCAACCTCGGGAATATAGCCATTGCGCGTTGCTATCTCTTGAATAATCTTGCCCAAGGTTATCTGATGATAAGATTGACTTTTGGGAGTTCGGTAAGACGTGCTCATAGAAGCTGCACGCCCTGTCACACTTAAACTTTGTGGTGGACTGCTGACAGATATTTCATCAATCAGATAGGATCCCATGTCACGTGCTTTACCATTTTCATAACCAAGCGTTATGGAAATAACTGTTCCAATTAAAGGGATCTCTAAAAAACCATTATCACTGATGCGCGCACGATCATCGAGCTCTATGGTGATCCGATCACTTTTGTCTTCTGCTTCATCGGTTATTTCAATGGATAGAACATAATCCATTAAAGCTTTTGTGACATCCTCACCATTAGACATCACCCTGCAGAAAGGTTTCATTGTTTGCTGCCCCAGAGCCTAATGACGGGTGTTGCTTGAGGATGAGGAAGGGAAGGTAAAATAATTGTGATCCCCGCTTTTAAAATGGGTCCAAGATCTGCTAGTCTGTGGTTGGTTGCATAAACACGCTCAACAGCCAGTGCTTGCTGACCCTTTGGATAGTGTCTCCAGCAAATGGCATCAACCATATCGCCATCTTTGGTAACGTAAATATCACTCACCACATGCCCCCATCTCCACCATATTCTCTTAGTTGCAATGTGAATTCTTGCTTGCGTGGATCACCGTTTTTATGAAAAAAGCTCTGTTTTTCATCTAGGGAAAGAATAACAAATTTACCGAAAATTTTGCCTTTTCCACTTACCAACAAATGTGGCCCTACATGCGCCATGCTCCGCAATCTATCCAATTGACCGTAACTACCCTTAAAATTCGGATAAATCACGCCTGATAAAGAATATTCGGCATTAGCAATGGCCGGCAACTGAAACGCTGCTTTACTTCCCAGACGTCCTTGCTCTACCCATGGAACATCATAAGTCATCTCAAGTTCTTGATAGGCAGCTGTGTTAACGGAAAAAATAAAATCCCCCAATGCTAACATCATGACGCTTAATCCGATAAACTTGAGTTAATTGCTAAACGTTGCTGTCTAGCTTGATCTGCAAGAGCTTTTTTAATAGCAGCACTAATATCTTGCGGTGAACCGCTGCCCCCACTGATGTTTAAACCGCTAATCGTAATAGATGCATCAACATTAGTCGTCTTATTTTCCTTATGTGCCATAATCGGTTCAAGCGTTTTAAATGCTTCCACAGAAAGTTGCCTACCTTCACCATTAACATATCTCTCATCTGTGTAATAACGTTGCTCAGGAGGGATGTTAGGAACAACAGTTGAATGAACAATCTTTTGTGCGTATGTTTTTGTCTCTTGTGTGAGATTCTTTAAACTCTCGGTAGTATTTTTGCTAACTGTAACGTTAAATCCTAGCTTGTCTTTAACAAAATCAGGCATCCAACCCATTAATTTTTGCACTGCACCAGAAAGCCATTGTGTCATAGTATCCCATACGCTTTTGATACCATCCCACAGACCTGTAATCAGGCTGGCACCTGCCTCAAACAAACTGAGATTAGAAAACCATTCAATAAATTGATTAATTGTCTCCCCAAGAGAGCTCCATAACCGCCCGCAGGAGGCCATGACCTCATCCCAATTTTCGTAAAGCCAAACAGCTGTTGCAACAAGCTTCTTAATGCCATTAATTACATAACCGATAAGCGTATACTTCATAATGAAGTCACCCAGCTTAACAAAAGCATCGCAAATCTTATTGAGTGCTATAGTAAGCACTTTCTTGACTTTATCCCAATAGACATAAAGTGCGACCCCTGCTGCAATAAGCCCTATAATAGCTGCTGCTATCCACCCAACAGGTGTGGTCATAATGGCTGTACCAAATGTAAAAAAGGCTGTAGTAAGTGTGTAAATCGCTGTTATAAGTGGCCCCATAATAAGGGTAACAATAGTTGTACCAAATGTAACAAACGCTGCACCAACCACAGCAAGTGCTGAAACCAGTGGCCCCACAATGAAGGCCACAAGGGCTGCAAGACCTATTTTAAAAAGAGTTATTTCACCAGTGAGTGGTTCTAACCATTTAAACCAGCCTTTAATACTTTCTGTAACATTTGTGATATTTTGTCTTAATTCAGAAGTAGGATCACATAAATCCTGTATAGCTTTTCTTAAAATCCTCGCCCAATTTGCGACAGTTATTTGAATAAGATCACGGTTTTCATCAATCAGTTTTGAAAAGGCATCAATCATATCATTGATCACCGGCATGAACCGTGCCCCAATAAAAGTGGCAACACCACCCAGTTTTTTCTTAAAAGCCCCGAGCTTATCACTTAAATCTGCAGCATAGTGAGCAACATCAGCCCCCATAAGCCATCCGCTCTTTTTTGCTTTTGCAAATAACTCCTTGATAGGTTCCATGCCTTGTGAGAGCATGGCAGCCATTTCTTTACCATCACCACCAAAAAGCAAGGCAGCAATATGTTGTCTTTGTGCTTGGTTGTCTATCTTACTCATCTTATCGGTAATTTCTTCTAACAAGTCTGAGTTTGATTTAAGCTTTCCAGAGGCATCTTTTACAGAAATGCCAAGTGCTTGAAACCCCATAATTCCCCTTTTTTGTCCAGCTAAAGCTTGTGCTGAGCGCCTGTTTAAAACAGCCAGGGATTGTTGGAATTTCTCAGCAGAATAACCTGAATTATCCGCTGCATCACCCCATAACTGAAGATCTTTAACGCTCATACCTAAATGACGCGATGCGTGGTGAAGACTATCCCCCATATGCATGGTTTTCATAGTCACTGCAGTTAAGCTTGCAGCAAGACCACCACCAGCAAGGCCCAATGCTCCTGATAACATAGAAACACGGTTAGTTACTCTACCAAGAGCATTGCTGACCCCTTTTAAGCTTGCTGTCATTTTGCGTGTTGCAGCCATAAGGCGAGGAAATCTTAATTTATTTGATAAGTCCGTTAAACGTTTTTGAATACGTTTAATGGGTGCGGTTATCTTGTCTTCAAGGGTCAATCGCACCTTAGCATCTGCAACTGTTTTACTCATTTTTTCTTATACCTTTCTGCAGCTTTATGGCGCCAAAACCAGAGCTCTTGAGGTTCCATTTCCATCATCTCTGGAAGGGACCAATGAAAAACGATAGCAAGATCGGCCATGAGTTCAGCGGCAGTTTCCCAAGTTAGGTATCCCGCCGCCCTGTAAAATCCTCCACAATTTCCGAAATATTTGCTAGGTCACGAGCGTCCAGTTCATCAACAACATCATAAGACCACCCAGAAAGACGCGCGATCATAGCAGCTGCCTGATCAATGCCCTGTTTCTTTTTATCAATGGCTTTTATGTCTTTTGTTTTGATGGGACGGAAGGTAATTTCGGTATAATTTTCTTCTTCAAATGTAAAAGGAAAAAGCAATTTATAAGTATTATTTTGTTTTGTAGTCATTTTATAATCCTAAATTTTCTCTATGTTCTTTTAACTGATCAACACCATCGAATTTTCTCACCATGTTGGGAATATCAATCTCAACGATTTCATCTCCACCTTGAACATATTTGAAATAATTCAATGTATAATTGATCGTTGTGGTAGACTTAGCACCAGGCTGCCATTGGCCAGGTTCATAGCCTTTGCAAAATCCACGCATGGAGATTACAATTCTTTCTGGTGATGCGCCTTGTGCTTGAGCTGAGCCACGCAGAGAAATATCAATATTGGGTTTACCCAAAAGCCTTAAAAGTTCTTTAGAACAATCTGCAACAGTCATAGAAAGTGTGAGCTCTTCCATTCCCATCTCAATAGGAATGGGAGCATCCATGCCACCTGCACGAAAACTTTCAACAACGAAGTTTAAGTTTGGTAAAGTAACACTGTCACATTTTTCTTGATAGGGAATCCCATCAACGTAAATGTTAAAATACTTCAAAGCTCTTGGTAATGGGGGTGCAATCATTAAAGGATCTCCTCTATATAGTCATTGACAATACGCGAACTAAACGTGATACGTTCTGCTGGCGTAGTTGGTTGGAATTCGACATTGAAATAGACTTGTCCACTTTCAATGGCGCTTGGTGTATTAAGCTCTAGATCGGGATAACAACGCCCTCCAATAATGGCGCCTTGTGCTTTCAAGTCACGTAAATAAGCATTGACGCTTTCACTCACATCGCTCAGATAAGTTTTTGTGATGTTTCGATCGACTGCCCACATATGCCCACGTAAAATGGCATCGTTAATCATATCTGCAGTTCTCACCACGGATATAAAAGCAAACTTTGGATCTGATGAAAGTGTACGATTACCCCATAAGCGATAACCATTCTCACGAATGATTGTTGTGATATGTTTTTCATTAAGCAGATTAGCACGACTAGAACTGTCACCAATGGCAAAATCAATGGGGCGTGCTGTACCACTAATGCCATTGATTATTTTATTTGAAGGGGAGTGCCAAAAACCGTGAGTAAAATCTGTTTTAGCAATAATACCAGCAACTACTGAACTTGCTGGTTCTTGTGAAATCTTTCCATTACGCAAAACACTTACAAATGGGTCAGCTATGATGGCACGTTTGGAATTAAAATCTCCTCTCGTTGAGATTGCTTCTTCATCCGTTGTGTTGGGTCCATCAATCACCACAATAGCGCGTAAACGCTCAGCAATGCCAATTAGCTCTGCTGCTACGGGATTAGACATTTTTTTGATTGTCGCTTCGGCTGTGGCACCTTCTCCATCACCTTCAATGGTAACACGAGGGGCTTCTTCATAACCACTGCCAGCATAATCAACTCTAATGGATTTTACTTGTTCGCCCCAAACACTGGCTTTTGCCTTGGCATTGCCTTCTATTGTAACAGTAGCCTTAGTGTAACCACTGCCTCCGTTTGTGACACTTATAGCAGACACACCAGCATCGCGTTTGTGAGTAAAACCAGGAGCAATCAGAATGCGTGGCGTTTGCCCAACGATGGATTGTGCTCCTATTAAAGCATGGACACCTTCGTAAGAACCATTGGCATTGACACCACCTAAAACATTCGTCAATGTTTTGTTTTCATCTCTGCTTTCTTCTACGCGCACCACAACAACAATGGCACCTGCTTGTTTGAAAATCAGATCAACAGCATTGGGCAGTGTACCTTGACCTGTGTTGTATTTATCGAGTTTAGCTGCTTTGGAACGAGATCCCGATATTAAAACCGGTGTATTAAGAGGAAAGATATCCTCATCTGCATTAGGTGCTGTACCTACAATGCCTATAACTGCTGATTGAATTGGCGCAATAGGGCGTGTGCCATCGTCATTCTCGATGACTTCAACACCGTGTAAAAATCCTGATGCCATTCTTGGTGCTCCTTTAATGATTGGCTGATAAAAAATAAAGGCCAAATAAATCTATTTGGCCTTGGGGAAATTACTAAAAGATCTTGACTTAGTCCCAAAATGGTACTATTCTCAATAAAAAGTCAGGATATCCTTATGAAGATTATTAAAGTTTCCACACTTCAAACTTTTTGGGTGCAACATCCTGATGCTGAGCAACCTTTAAAAGCGTGGGTAGATGAAGCAAAAAATGCGCAGTGGCGTTCTCCTCATGATATTAAAGAGAAATATAAAAGCGCGAGTATACTAAAAAATAATCGCGTTGTTTTTAATATTAAAGGCAATAACTATCGCTTAATTGTATCAATCTTTTATCCAGCAGGTTGGCTTTATATAAAGTTCATAGGAACACATAAACAATACGATACTATTGATGCCAATACTGTAGAATTAAAGGAGTTTTAGCAATGAATATTAAACCCATTCGCACTGAAGAAGATTATCAAAAAGCATTAGAAATTGTATCTGCAATGTTTGACAATCAACCTGAAATGAATACTCCAGAATTTGATAAAATGGAGATCCTTGTTTTGTTAATTGAGGCTTATGAAGCGGAACATTTTCCTGTTTCTCCTCCTCATCCAATTGAAGCAATTAAATTTAGAATGGAACAAATGAACTTGAGTGCTAAAGATTTAGTCCCTGCAATTGGCCGTTTAAATCGTGTTTATGAAATATTAAATGGCAAAAGAAAATTAACTCTGCGTATGATTAAAAATTTGCACCAACAATTTAATATTCCTCTTGAAAGTCTTATAGCCTAGGTGAATTTATTCTTTCATACGATTTACTTCACAGACTCTACAGATGACTCCGGTTGTGTTGTTTCAGTGAGAGATAAGTCGTTTTTTTCTTCCTCAACAAGAGGATAGAAGTGTCCATCTTTATAAGTCCAACCAATTTGTGCTTCATTTGAAGCAATGGCTTCCCCTTCAAACGGATAAACATAATCCTCTGATGCAACAATAATGTTAGTTACCACACCATTTTCAACAACTGCATATTGCATAAAAACTCCTTTGTAAAAATCTTTAGAACGTTAATTAATTTTTCCATAGTCTTATAAGGACAGCACCATGGGCTCCATTACCACCAAAACCATTACCTCCCCTAGCACCAGCGCCACCACCACCATAACCTACTCCTCCAGCTCCTGATAAATATATACCTGTGCCCTGTGCTCCAGTAGCTCCTTTTATGGCATTGCCCGCATCACCACCAAAGCCACTTCTTTGTTTATATTCTCCATGCCCTCCGCTATAACCATTACAACCCTTAATAAGACCGGGGCGTTCATCAGTTACCAAACCAAAGTTTCCTCCTAGACTTCCATATCCACCACTTCCTCCACTCTTTGGATCGGGGTAAAAACCGCGGCCACCACCTGCCATTGTAATAAAATTATTGCCTATAATTGTGTATCCTCCAGAACCACCACCAATGATGATATTGTCATGTCCATTTAGACTTGACTTATAGCCATACCACACCATGCAACCGCTGCCACCTCCACCTCCACCTGGAGAATCATTATTATTTGCACCCCCACCACCGCCGCCGCCCCATGCTTGGATCTCAACTTTGGTTTTATCGGTGACCCAATCTGGCCACTGAATCTTCCCGCTTTGTGTAATAAGTAATTCAGCATCAGCAAGCTTAGAGCAATCTGTGCTTTCATCAGTCAAAGATTGTTTCAGTTTTTCGATTTCTTTTGACATAGCTTCATCCAATTGCGTTTTTGTGTAAACAGGTTCATCATCAATCTTGAGAGGTCCTTTAAGCAAGCTTCCAGTTATGCTTAAATTTGTCACCACTTTATCATTTTGTTTCAATGTTAAAGACGAGGTTTCAGTTAATTCAATAGTTTCCTCAATACTAACTTTTCCTTTGAAAACATTCGTATCTTCCCATTCGTTTTTACCTGACAAACGCCCATAACCTTGTGGATTTAAATTGATGCTTTCTATATACTTTCCAATATCTATAATATCTTCAGCCTTATGCTGGTGCGGATAGAAGAGTGATGTCGGATCACCAAAAGCAAAGCGATCCTCACCTGATTTATATAAAACATGATTTTCAGCTGCATCGTTGGCACCCTTAACATCAGTTAAATCAACCAGAGCAAAAGTCTTATCTGCAGCCATCTTACCACTTAGTGTATCTTCAAGTTCTGACACATGGTCTATGGTATGAGAGTGCTGTGAAGGTGCTTTGCCATCCGCTTTTTCGTCAAGATCAGACACCGCCTGATCAATAATTATCAGATCTTCACGTGTAATAGGAAATTCAGCACTAATAAAACGGCCTTCTTTGGGTAATTCCATTGCTAACTTCTTTGTTTTTGCCATGATAGTACTCCTGTCGCATTAAAGTACTGAAAGTCTCATAACTTAGATTCACTTATCTTTTTCATATGGTTTTTTCCATATTCTTATAAGGACAGCACCATTAGCTCCAGGACCGCTGGGATAACCAGTCCAATGAGCACCCGCACCGCCACCACCAAATCCACGACCAGGTTTACCTGAAAAATAGCGCCCAGAACCCGTCCCTTCACAGCCACCCCTTGATGTATCCCCTCCGGCATTGCCACCATGACCACTTCTTAATTCAGCCATGCCTTGCGTTCCAGGACTACCATTGCCACCTTTGGCAAGACCTGGACGACTGTCCATTAATTCGGTAACGGTTTTTCCAGCTCCTCCAGGACCACCTTGTCCCGAAGCAGAGTCAGAAGCCCCTTTACCACCGCCACCACCTGCAGCTTCAATAAATTTTTTCCGACAGTTGTTGTCCCTCCAACCTTGCCTGGCCCATTTTTATCTTTTGTAAAAGCTCCCCCTTTACCAATGACGAAATCTTCATGTCCATTCAAATGTTTTTTAGGGCCATACCATACTGAGCAGCCACCGCCACCGCCACCGCCACCGAAATATTTTATGTTACCTCCCCCACCGCCACCGCCACCGCCGCCGCCCCATGCTTGGATTTCAACCACGGCTTCATCGGTTATCCAATCTGGCCACTCAATCCTCCCACTTTGCGTGTAGACTAATTCTGCATCAGCAAGCTCTGGCCAATGAACGAACTTATTGATGATAACAGAGCAACTCGAGCTCTCATCAGTCAAAGACTGTTTTAATTTTTCTATTTCTTCCGATATAGCTTTATCGGCTTGCAGTTTGGTGTAAACGGGTTTGCCATCAACCTTAAGAGGCCCTTTAAGCAAGGTTCCAGTTGTGCTTAAATTTGTCACCACTTTATCACTTTGTTTCAAAGTTAAAGAAGAGGTTTCAGCTAATTCAATGTCTTTTTCAATACTGACTTTACCTTTAAAAACGTTCGTATCTTTCCACTCATTTTCACCCGACAAACACCCATAATCTTTCAAATCTACATTAACGGTTGCTACATACTCTTCAAGACCTGTAATATCTTTAACGTCATGCTGGTGTTCTCCTACGAGTGATTGAGCAGTGCCAAAGGCAAAGTGATCCTCACCTGTTTTATATAAAACGTGGGTTTCAGCTGCATCATTGGCACCTTCGATATCAGTCAAATCGACCAAGGCAAAGGTCTTATCTATCTCCATTTTACCATTCAATGTATCTTCAAGCCCACTGACTTCATTTATCTCATGAGTGTGCTGTAAAGGAGCTTTCTCATCCACCTTTTCATCAAGATCAGAAACGGCTTGATCAATGATGGTTAGGTTTTTACGTAAAAGAGGAAATTCAGCACTGATAAAGCGACCTTCTTGAGGTAATTCCATTCCTAACTTCTCTGTTTTCGCCATGATAGTACTCCTGTCACATAATTCCCGCACCAAAGTCACTTGCCATGGAACGTGCTGCAGGACCGCCAGTCAATGTCAGTTTCAAACGTGCTTGCTCAGCTGTTTTGTCTTCACTGACAAATTTGCGTTCTGTCCAAAGTGGCTGTGCGAGTTGTTCTGTGTCTTCTAATTTTAAGGAAGCAAAATCCCCATCATCCAGCTGGATCTCCATTTTAAAGGTCGAACCGCCTGGTAAAAAAGTTTTAATATAACTGGTTAGCCTCGACTTTTCTCCAAAGGAAAAAGCACGTGTGACATAGGTTGCTTCTTTTCTAATCTTGCCCGCAATCAATTCAATGGGAGCAAACAATACTGGTGAAAGCTTCTCTGTCCCTTTTAAAATGGCTCGTAACTGGACTTTTTCACTGATATATTCCGTTAAACTGAGCAATTGGAACGGTAAGAGTTGATAAATTGTACCGTTGTTGCGTTCAATTTCAAAGATGACAGAACATTCACTGGAGGGCAATTCAATCGCTGCACGCACCTGCAAATCAGAACACTCTTTAAGATCAAACTCACCTAAATCGACAGTTTTTTCTGTTTGTGTATAACGAGCAGCAAGTACACGAAATGCTAAGGCCTCATCTTGATGAGCTGTCCATGTTTGCGCATTCACAGAAGAAAAACGAGGCCCTGTGATATAAGGATGACTGGAGACATATCTTTGGTTTTCTTCATCAAAATCTCCAAGTTTTGCTAATGAAACAGAATGATCACCATCATCCGTTTTAATGACAAAGGCTGTTAAACGATCATTAAGCACGGTCAATGGAACACTATAGCGTGCTGCAGCCCATCCTGTTTCAGCCTCTTTCATTGAATAGAGAGCTTGTGCTTGAATGTCCGCTGTAGGATAGCCGTTGTCTGTTGTAACGAGATCTACCATCAAATCATGCGCACGATTGCCAATCTTGCAAATATGGAAATCAATACCTGTTATTTGCCGCGTTTCATCAGGCGTAAAGACTTGAGCTTGCGGATCAGATTTCTTCCATACACGCACTGTTGTTACACGCCGCATAACCTGCACATCAATTGTACCTTGCCCCGTAAACAAACCTGTAGCCGTTGTTTTTCCTTTACCAACAGCAATGACGTTTTTTGTTCCTGCTGTGATGTCTTTAGGAATTTTAAACTTCCCTTCAATAATGCCTTGAGGATTAGCCGTAAGTGTTTCTTTTGGTAAAACACTAACGCCATCAAATGTCAGACTTTCTAAAACCTCTCCTTTACCAAAGCCTTCAATTTTAAAATTGAGATCAATTTGTCTTAAGAAATCAATTTGCTCTTGATGTGTACTGACCAGTTCATCCTTCGTTTCTGTTTGACGCCCACCCCCAGGACGGCTGCCCATAGACAGTTCATTTGTCACGCCTGAAAGCCAATCTGTACGTTGAACACGCCAGAAATCCGTTGCAGGGGTGAGGGCAAGTGTGCCTGGCAATGGATCAAAGTTCTGATAAGGATTGATTTTCTCGCAAGCAGTCATCAACTCTTGCGCAATGATGACTTCATTCTCCCAATCGAGGGTGACAGGCTCATTTAAGGGAGCGTAGTAAAATGTAGGCTCAATAGCAAGGCGTAATAAGCCATGACCTATTGCACCTGTTTGTTCTATTCCTTCATCACGAAGACTGTCATCAAGAAAAGGATCGGCAATCATCCCTTTTTTGGAGACAGGTTCTTTTGAATCAACATTGCTCTTAATCTTTTCAAGCTGTAATAACCGATCAAGATCGAGAACACGGTTAAAATAGCGCCACATTTCAGCATAAGGGGCAACACGTGTGCCATTATTATCGACACGTGGATAATCAAGCCAATTATTTGTGATCGTTGCAAGCGATAAGATATCATCAGGAACACTAGGTGCTATAGGATTGTCTGCTGAAATCCCTTGAATATAAACCACATTCCCTTGAGCATTTAAGCCTATGCGGTCAATACGAGGCAGTTTGTAGGTGTAACTGACAATAATATCTCCACCTTCAGCACCATCCGTGACAGTAATTTCCCGCGCTGTAATTTTATCAGCATTCACCTTTGCACGATAGTGATAGGTGACCTCATAAGTGCTACCTGGTTTAGGTTCATCGCCAGATAGAGACCAGTCAATCGTATCACCCGTCTTTTTAAAGTCTACGCCTTCTTTAAATTCCTTATCCCCTTGAACGACCTTTATAAAACTCACAACACTTTTATCGGGAACCCCATCACGTCCTGAGGCTACGCCACCGCGGGTGACATTAGTGGTCTTTTCTTTTGTGAGTAAAATAGAGTGAACAGTTGCGATGGGAAAATAATAAGTTTCAAACGTAAAGCTTGTCTTCTCGGATTTAGTTGCCTTGGCTTTCTTGGATGTAAAGAGATGTGTTTCACTTGGCACTATGCCTTCACAATAGTCTTCTGGCTCTTCATGCCTTAAAGCAGCAAGGCGTTTATGTTTAAAGCCATTAATATTGGCTTCACCTTCTTCTATACTAAATATTTGTTTGCCATCATTTTGTCCTAAGGCTGTCACCCGACAACCATTGACAATATAATGCCCATGAGCACGGTCATAAGTTGCAATAGCTTGCAAAGCAGGTTCTAACAATGAAGGGGGCTTTTGATCAATCAAAGTGCCATCTTGTAAGACATAGACAGGGAAGAAAACACCTTCTTGCTTGTCATTTTCCAAAGCCCATACAAGTTTTGCTGTTTCTCTTGCCGCTCCTGGCTCACCTTCTGCCAATGTGCCTGGAATTTGGCCTAATAACTGTGGATCATCTTCATGGGTTATCCACTTTTTTTGAAGCTTTACACCGATCTCTACACGTCCAAGCATGGGGACATTGTTTAAAACGGTTTCTGATACAGGGAAGATATCCCCTGCAATAAAGATTTTTCCTTCTGTCAAAGTAACTTTTTGAGTGCTTTGATCAACGAAAGCATCGGCACGCTCAATACGGTCACCTTCTTTGGCCACAAGTCTTCCTAAACGATCATGACGACCACGAATAATGGTTTGAACTTCATTGAGTTCTGCACTTTGAATAAAGGAACGCTCTCCATAGAATACAACACTTTGTTGCTCGTCTTTGCCTACAGATCGGTCAATTGCAAACGGTAAACCGCTTTCATGCTCCATATTAAAACCTCAATAAAATTTTGAATTGTTCACGAACATCTTTACGTAAAGATAGAGAAACAGGGGTTTTAAGAATCTCCACGCCATCAATAAGCCCATCTGGCTCTAACCACAGTCTTCCAAAGGGAATAAGCTTTGCAGGGGTTGCATGAACAAGGACAGAAGTAGACGCTACCTGTTTATCATCGACATCATGAAACTGCGTTCGTGCTGCAGTCAAAAACTGTGTACCTTGTGTAGAAGGCTCAAGTCGACTGTCTGAATAACTGTAAACCCCGTTTAAGTCACTTTTCACCTGTTGAACAATGTTACATCTTCGATAACCAATCAACTTATCGTCGTCGTCTCTTAAAGCCAGATAAAGAGTGCGACCTTTAAACCAACCCGCCATGAGTATGTCACGCTCGTTTTTCCCCACTGACACCCAAGGGAAGTCCATCACATCCCATGGATAATCTAAACCTTCCCAAACAAGCTCTTCTTGATCGTCAATCCAATTGCCAATGAGCTTTCCGTCTTCTTCAGTTAAAGTGAGGCTTATTTCTGTAGAACGCCCAAAGGAAAATACTGTGCCGCTTTCTGTCACGCACACACCGCTTTGAGAGTCAAACATGCTGTCATCTAAGCGAGATATATTCCCTTCTACAATGGGAGCATCATAACCATGAATACCACGCCAAAAATCAGAACGTAAACATTCAGAAAGCTTGACGATCCCTTCAATGGCTTTAAGTTTGTCTGTGTCAGGCAATTGATCAAAATAAAGCTGAAATGAATTCCACCATTTTCGCTCTGGCCATGCCTTTACGAACTGTGCATTCAGATCTAACCATTCAAGCCCTTTATCGATAGCTTTTAGAGATCCACGTACCCGCTGCCAGCTCGGTCCCGTTTCAAGCAAAACAGAGAGATCTGGAACATAAGATGTCAGTTCTCCAAGTCCATATTCTTCAACCAACCATGGCAAGAAGCTTGGGTCTATGATATCAAGCTTTGCACGAGAGATAAAATTGATTGAATCTTCAATGCTTTTATGAAAGTCACAAGCATCTGCAAGGCGTTTTTCAAATTGTGTTGTGTTTGTCGGCAGTAAGCACCCAAGCATTACTATAGACGCCCTTTGAAGTTGAGCGTCACTTTACCAATGGCTAAAACCTCTTCACTGGAGACGGCAATATCATTTGTTGGATTAACAGCAATGACTTTCTGTACACCAGGGATCATCAGTTTTGAAATCCACCATGATGAACTCAACTCACGACCAAGGGCTTGCTCTTTCTTCCAAGCTGCCCGTAAATTTGCCTCCATTTGGGTTAAGATTTCTAAAGAAATTTCAGGTAAGAGCCAAACATCTGCTTCTAAATCTAAAACCTTTGTCACTGCAGCGTGAACTTCAATGGTATCATTGGTCATAATCACGCTTTTATCCGTCAGCACTTCTTTGACTCTTTGTAACAATTCCTCACTCGCTGTTCCTTGTTCATTCTTGCCAAAAATAGCCACGTGAATGGTAGGATTTCTTCCTTTTCGATAAATGACCGCATCCTTCACACGATTATCTGCTGATAAGGCGAAATACCTATAATAAGGCTCTGTTCCACCCCCTTTACCAGCCCGTACACGAAGCTTAATGCGTTCACGATAGCTGTCATCGCTTTCACCTTCTAAGCGTTCAACGCCATGCCATTGCCCCAAAGCATCAAGAGCTTCCCCCTTTGCAAAGTCAAGAACGGTGTTGCGTGCAGCCTCATTAATACGCTGCCTTAATAAAAACTCTCTGTAACTTGCAACCTCAATGATTTTAACCGCTGGATCACTTTCCAAAGGTGTGTAATTGGGTAACAGCTGTTTTAAACTCTCAAGACAAGCAGCACGTATTTCTTCAATAGAAAGCTCTGGAATGATTTCTGGTTTTATAAAATCCTCATTCATCCTATCTGCAATCCTTCCATAGTGATTGGCTTTCCTGAAGGGACGTAAATTCCTTCAAAGGACATGGAAACTTTTCCCGGCTCAACAGAAGTTAAATTCACTTGTTGAAGCTTCAAACGAGGCTCCCATCTATCTAAAGCCTCTGCAACAGCTGCATAAATGGCAACCTTAAAGGCTTCATTGACCGGATCATCAATCAGATCAAGAACACGTGATCCATAATCACGACGCATGACCCGTGTTCCTATCCGTGTCGTTAAAATATCCATGATGGACTGACGCAAGTGATCAACTCCGACCATGGATTTGCCTGTTTCACAATTCATTCCTACACTCAAATGGGGCCTCCCGTCATAGCACTACCAGATGTCACACCAGGGTGTTTATGGCCACTTCCGACGTTAACACTATTATGCTTTAACCCACTTGACTTAACAGATACCTCGCCACCCGCTTTGAGAGAGGTGCTACTACTTGATTTAAGGGACATATGACTGCCTGACTCAAGAGAAACCCCATCACTTGATTTGATAGCAACATCTCCCTCTGCCTCCAGTGTCATGTTTCCATCTGCTTTTAAAGTCATATCACTTTCTGAAATAATCTTTATGCCATCTGGAGCGGTGATTTCTAATTCACCTCCTTCACCTTTCATTGAAACGCCATCGGATATCGTTAAAATGAATTTTCCTTCCGACTTAATCGTCAATGAGTAAGTGCTTGTCTCATCATCATATTCAACCGTTGTGCCATCAGGGTATATGGTTTTATGAATATTGCCCTTATCAGCTGCTTGATTGGCATCTGTATGAATAGAGCCAATAATCATCCCTTGCGATAAATCACCTGATGTGGAAAGGATAATAACTTGCTCACCCACATCACGCCCTTCATAGGAACGGGTCTTTCCTGCACGAGCCTGTGTATCTGGAATCCAATCGCTTACAATATTCCCGCTTTGAACACGATAGCGTGCGTTTTTATGATCAACGTGGCTAATTTTGCCTACCATAACCATATTGGCCACACGCCTTTTTAAATCTGTAATTTCGCTATCACGTCGCTCTAACATGGGGAGTTTCCAACAGTTTGATATTTATCCTCATTGTTAGGGCCTGTATCGGGATCAAAGCCTACACAAGGCTCAAAAAAGGCAGCATCTTCTTCTTCAGAAGGGATATTGGTTACATAAGTGACTTCAAATGTTAAAATAGAACCATGCAATGCTAAGGAGCCATTATCACCAAAGGCCATGGCAATGTTTTGTAAGCGACAGTTTTCAACTGTGTTGTTAAGACTGGGATTACTATGGAAAATCGCTTCAATTTCCCAAGCTAATTGATCAACAAAACGCGCTCCATTTTCTCTTGTGTCATAGCATTCAACATCAACCGTTAAAACACGACGTCTTGCCCCATAATCGTGCCCATCTTCTATTGTTTCGTTTGGGGTCGACACATTAACAAATGGGTGATCTCCAGTAGAGAAATTAAAGTCTCGCATATTGTAAACTTCATCACCAGCCGATGTCTTGCCAGATTTGATCAACTCAACAAACGTCTCTCTTAATGTATCTCGTGGATGCATCTTAAATCCTGTTATATTGTCAATAGGTAAAAGTACTTTCTGTTAAAATAACAAGACAACGCTGTGTTTGAAATTAAACATCAATTGTATTATATTGTATTACAGTGCAGTACAAATGAGGTAGGAGAGACTATTATGGTTACTAGTCGTATGGTTCAAGCACGTGTTCCAGAAGATATTCAGAATGCAGCTAGTCAGGTCATTCAAGCGTCGGGTTTGTCAGTAAGTGATGTGGTTAGAGTATTGATGACCCGTATCGCGCAAGATAAAGCTATTCCATCAGTGTTGTTTCAACCTAATGCAAAAACATTAGAAGCTTTTGCTGAACTCGAAACAGGTGGTTTAAAAAAGTTTGATTCAGTAGACGAATTATTTGATGATTTGTATGCGGACGATTGAGCGTACTGCTGTTTTTAAACGTGATTTCAAGCGTGAAATGAAAGGAAGGCATCGCCACCTTTTAGAGAGTGATTTGCGCAAAATTATTGAAGCATTAGCCAATGACCAACCGTTAGAACCGCGGCATCGTGATCATGCATTAACCGGAAATTGGAGTGATTACAGAGACTGCCATATTCGACCTGATTTGGTATTGATTTATCGTTTAATCAATCAGGATAGATTGGTTTTGGTACGTCTTGGTTCTCATTCTGAACTTGAT
The DNA here is from genome assembly GCF_002022505.1 of Bartonella sp. WD16.2. Taxonomy (NCBI): domain Bacteria; kingdom Pseudomonadati; phylum Pseudomonadota; class Alphaproteobacteria; order Hyphomicrobiales; family Bartonellaceae; genus Bartonella; species Bartonella sp. WD16.2. Next base: position 1,273,558 of record NZ_CP019781.1, on the reverse strand, counting down.
TTATGATTGAAGAATCGATCTCCTTTTTAGGCAATCTCAGTTGAAAACTATGAAAAGCATTTACTAGTATCAATAATGATATTATATATAAAATTATGAGTCATAAAATTGAAAAAATAGTCAGCTTGATGAAAACATCACCAAAAAACATAAAGTTTTCAGATTTGTTGGCTGTATGTAGACATTTCTTTGGAGAACCGCGAAACAATGGTTCAAGCCATTTTGTTTTTAAAACCCCGTGGTTTGGAGATCCTCGTGTGAATATTCAAAAAAGTTCTGGTAACAAAGCAAAAGCTTATCAAGTCAAACAAATCTTACAAGCGATAGAAAGGATAAAGCATGAACAATAATCATTATACGTATCGTGTTTTGTGGTCGCAAGAAGATGAGGAATATGTTGGTTTATGCGCTGAATTTCCTTCTCTTTCATGGTTAGATGTTAAAGCAGAGAGTGCTTTAAAGGGTATTATGAACCTCGTTACAGAAGTTGTTGAGGACATGCAACGCAGTGGAGAGGATGTTCCTATACCTTTGTCACATGTAAAATATAGTGGCAAATTTCAATTAAGAATACCACCAGAACTCCACAGACAATTGGCAATTCAAGCTGCTGAAAATGGTGTAAGCTTAAATAGATATATTTCTTCTAAACTGTAGTTCTTTTTTTATAGCTCTATGTGAATTAAAGTACACTTTTTTGTTGACGATATCATATTTTAAGTGTACATAAAATATATGAAGATAGTGTGGGATGAACCAAAAAGAGTTTCGAACATTGATAAACATAAGCTTGATTTTGCAGATGTTATTTATTTTGACTGGGAGCACGCCTTTATTGATGCAACACATTCAAACCGCATGAAAGCTATTGGACATTTTGCTGATAACACAGCAGTTATTATTTTTGCAAAACTGGGTATTGAAGCAATGTCTATTATCAGTTTTCGTCAAGCAAATAAGAAAGAAAGAGAGGTTTTTAATGACTATCAAAAAACCTTTAAAGAAGGATGTGGCTACACAAAAGAAGATTGGGATGCAGTGGATTCGCCACCACTTACAGACGAAGAGCTTGCACGCTTAAAACCAGCTAAAGAAATTTTACCTACCTCCTTCTTTAAATATGTAACAGAAGAGCGTCGTAAGCGTGGACGCCCACCAGTTAAATCTCCCAAACAAGCGATTACTCTACGTCTTGACCCCAAAGTTATTGCCTCTTTTAAGGAACAAGGTAAAAACTGGCGTACGCGTATGGGTGAAATCTTAACAAAAGCAAGTGGTTGCTAAAACCAAACGCAAAAAAGGAATTAAACCACAATGTTAATTATCTCTCCACCTGTGAAGATGAGAGAGTAATAAAAATATTTTACTTCACATTAAATACAGATTCCTCACGCAGGATAAGCTTATACATATTTGATTCTGATGCTTGTACATTTGCGACAGTAAAATTCTCTTGAGAAGCAAGCAGAACAATACGATCTCCTAGTTCAGGAAGCACGCCTCCAATATCATTGATGCAAACATCAAGTTCTTTCCTTGGGATAGTTGTTTTGACTTTTCCCCCAGCTTCTTGCTCTGCATGCTTAATGCTATAAATAGCTGTGATATGAAGAGATTGTCCTGTTTTCTTTCGTGTATAGATCACGGGCTGCCCAAAAGTGTCACGTACATCTTCAATCATTTGACTGAGCAGCCCATGCCATTGCATTTTATTGTGCTTTCACTACTGCTTTGAAAAGCATTTCAGGACGCGCGCAAATGAAGAGTGGGTAACTGTATACTTCAGCCCTCACCCACGCGTCATTATCGCGATCTATAACAAGTGTAGGATAAAGAGGTTTGCCTATCGTATTAACAACCTTCCAACTTTCACCCGGAGCAAATGTTTTTTGGAATACACCAGGCACATTAACAGGAACGAATTGACATTCATCAGGCTTAATACCTATGCTTCGTTTTGTCTTGGATTTAGTATTCATATTATAATCATGAATGTTGCAGTAATTAATAAACGTCGCACCAGCGAAATCAAAACTTCCAAAGCTTCCTAATTCAATAGCTCCAGGCGTTGCGATACCTGCTGTACTATTTAATGTTTGTGCTAAAGATGTGTTGAGATAAGTTTCACGAATTGTTTTGTGATTTTTTAACTTGAAAAAGAATTCATCTCCACAAAACCCAATAATTCGTGAACGAGTGGAAAATGTATTGCCTGAAGCTTTAACCATCTTGATGCGAATTTGATTAACCATATAAGAAACATCGGTTGTGTCCTCATTTAGTTTAAAATCAATAGGCTCTGGTGGTGTGATCCCCCATTCCTTATACCAATCATAAAGCACTGATCCATCAGCATCGAGAACAATACCTTGAATAGCTCCAAGCTGCATATTTTCCCAGGTCAGTTCAATTTCCCCAATCAGATTCTTTTGCCTTTTAGCGATAAATTTCATCGCTGTTTCAAGCTGGTCTTCTGTACCAAACTCTCGCCGGTCTTGAATTTCTTCCGCCTTTATTGTGTCGCTTTTAGCAATACGTGTTGTTGGAAAAAACCGAACGTTGCGACTATCTCTACCTGCTTCTATTAAAGGTGAGCCGCGTTCACTTGTTGGAATGAGTGATAATTTGTTGTCACGTCTCTCAATGCCAACTGTTGTCTTGTTTGTCTCAACTTCCTCAAAAAGGTTAAGTGAACCAATCAGATCAGGTTTAAACGCGTAATTCTCAATCGCTTTCATCATTGTTGCCATTGAGAATGCGTTGTGATTAAAAAAACTTATATCCATATTTGTATGTCTCCTATCGCAATAGAATGTTATTTTTTTCTAAGATCTGAATGGCTTCTTCCTTTTTCTTGTCATCAATTTTTTCAGGCCATATCAGTTCAGATGCTTTTACCGTGCATAAACGCACTGTAATCGTTGCTCGTTGATCGCTTTGTGAGACATCAACATTGGCATAAGAAATGCCCGCTGGAATTTCACTGCCATCTAATGCATCGGGATTAAACGGCACATATTTGCCCGTTGTGGTCACCATTCCCATGACGGTTCCTGCTGCGATTTCAGATCCTTTTGCAAAGATTACTTCCTCGTTTGACATGTCAGGGTTATAATGCCCAAGATAAGCGCTATCACGAGGGCCTTCATAAAAAACTTTACTCATTGTATTGTTCTCCAAACTTTATCCCATTTTGCATAAATATTTGCCTGAGTATTTCCTTCCGGATGGGGTGCATAAGGCGATACAACTAAGGATTCGCTTTGTGAGGTAGCATTAGCTAGAATAATGCTCTTTGCTTCCTCTAAGCTCATACCATCTTGAATAGCTTGTGCGGCATTAAAAGAAACACCTAGACGCTGAGCTTGCTTTTCCAGAGTCATAAAGCTCTGAGCACGCTTTCTTTCTTGTTCAAGTGCCGCTTGAATAACTGCATCCTTGTCTTCATTAAAGACCTCAGCGTTAACACCAATGTCGACAGTGCTTACTTCTGCAGAAACTTCAATCTTTTCGCTTTCCTCTCCTGCAGGCAATTGTGCGGAAAGCTCACCATCATCTTTGGCGCGATATCTTGTACGTAATAGATTCACCATATATTTAATTCCTTCGTTTGATTTCATATTCAGGATTATTGAATGGAAGCGGTTAGAGCTTCCAAAGCTTGTGCAAATGTGCCTTGCGCATCTGCTAACCCAAGCTCTACAGCCTGGGTGCCTATAAATGTCTCTGCTTTCGTGTCGCGGATCGCTTGAGCACTCGTAGGTCTGTTTTGTGCAACTAAATCGACAAACATGTCGTAGAGAAGCGCACAATCTGCTTGCATCTTTTCAAGGGCTTTATCAGGCAATGGCTCATGAGGATTTCCGTGAACTTTGTGATCCCCTTCATAGACAAAAGTCCATTTATATCCGTCCATTTCATCAGCACGCGACTGATCAAGGTGAGCACATACAACCCCAATGGATCCAACAATTCCTGTGCGTGCAACCCAGATTTGAGAAGCCGCACAAGCAATGGCATAAGCTGCTGAACACGCCACTTCATTAGCATGTGCCCAAATGGGTTTGTTATATTGTTGTGAAAGCGCACGAAATTCGTCAACTAAATCAAAAACACCACCTGCTTCGCCGCCACCACTATCAATATCCAATAGAATTGCATGAACATCAGGTTGCTCAATGGCTTCTTGAAAAGAGGCCTGCAAACCATTGTAAGAGGTTAATCCTGACGCAGCACTAAGCCATGCACCACGACGTACAAGCGTGCCATGAACCGGAAGAATAGCCACATGATTTTTAACCACATAAGTCTCTGGGGGAGTTTGCAAGATAGGATCCTCTTGAGAAAATGCTCCAGGGGGAAATTTATCTCCCTCAAAAAGACGTGGTGTCATAGCGTTGAGAATGACATCAAACTTTGTAGGGACAAGCATATGCGGTACATTAAAAAGTCGTGAGACCAAAAAGGGCATATCAATATTATTCTTCATCTTCATGCGACTCTTTGTTGAGATCACTTTCATCCGGTTCGTCAACGTCACTCAAATTGGCAGAAGGATTTTCACCATCTGTGTCGAATGATAATCCCCGTGCTTTTGCGTCTTTTTGCTCTTCTTCCAACTCTGCATGAATGGTATCAATATCAAAACCACGCTCAGCAAGTGCCATGCGTCGTGTCTTTAGACCTGCTCGGATTTCTTCTTTCTCAGCTGAGATGTCTTTATTGGGATCAATCATCTCAAGTGGGGGTGCAAAACTTTCACATTGGATCCATGGTAAGGGATTTTCTTCCCATCCTGGTAATTCAACACACCCAGCAAGCACGGCAAATTGAACAAAGCGTTCCCAGACAACGCGATTGAATTGAAAGGCGATGATGTGCTCACGCCATTTTTTGACCTGGCGCCTAAATTGAATAATAGATGTGCGCACATTAGAAAAATTCCCTCGCGTCACATCACCTGTAAGAACAGAATAAGGTATGCCTAAAGCTGATGCAATTTTTAAAGTATTGCGATATTGAAAAGCTTCGTAAGAACCTCCAACTTCCACAGGGTTGGAGAATTTAATATCTCTATTCTCTCCCATATAAAGTGTTGCACCAGGTTCGGTTATGGGCAGATCTGGTGGTGCCTGTGAGGATGTTGCAGATTTGTTTTCATCATGATTGCCTGGTGCTGCCATATCACCAGGATTTGATCCTGTGATAAAGACAGCAAAAAGAGCAGCTGTTCTTTTTCTCTCAATTTCTGCATCGTCATAGCATTCAAGCTGAAAGAGTTTCGTCATACAACGCGTGGCTTTAGGACATCCACGCAGTTGTTTTGCAATGCGAGGTTCTTTGATATGAATTACCATTTCAGCAGGGATTCTAACGCGCTCTTGATCTGTAAATACCTGAGTTACCTGATGATCATTGTAAGGGTGACGCTTCCAAAAATGATAAGCAACACGCTTGCCCTTTGCATTAAATTCAATTCCCATACGAATGGTGTTGCCTTTAATGTCTGCTGGTCCATTATAGGTTAAGTCCAGCATTTCTGTGGGGTAAATCTGTAATTGAAGCGGGACACGTGAGCGCTCATAAAAGTCGATATAATGTAGTCTTACAAAACACTCACCGGTTAAAAAAACCTCACGAGCAATCATTTCTTGGAGGCCATAAAAGCTAGCATCTTCATCGTAATCAGCCTCATCGACCCATTGCCACCAAAGATCAAGAAGCTTTTTCTTTTCTTCTTGAAACCCTTCAATTTTAGGGTAGGGCTTAATCCCATCACTCACTGCTGCTGAAACCCATTCATCCGCTGCAGATCCGTAAAGGCATTCATTGTCATAGAGCCATCTTGAACGAGCAACAATTGTATCACCACATTCTTCAATGGCTTTATTGATGTGTTTTTTTGCGGGATCAAATCCATTTAATCGACGGCTACGGCTTGCTGCTTCAAAATGCGGGTTATGATTGACTTGATGCATAAGAGAATTTGCCATTAATAGCCTCGTGATGCGTTAAGATAATAAACATATGAAGGCTTGTATCCTTCAAGAAGGGCTATTTCCTCAGTCAGCATTGTAAGGGCTTTGCGTATGTCTTCAGTCGAACGATGATTGACTTGTTTATCGCCGTGACGCACAGACTGCGCACCTGAATAAAGTGCATTTTCCAGTTGTTCTCGTCGTTTTTTAAGCTGTGCAAGTCTTTCATATTTCCAGTTTATTTGCTTTGATTTCTCATACATGGATTACCATCCCCAACCTCGTTGCATATAAGGGTTTCTTTTTATTACGGTTTGTTTTTTTTCAGGTTCTGGTCTCAGTCTTTTTGGTACTGTGGTTGAAGAAGTTTCAATGTTTTTCAAACGCTCTTCTAAGATGTCGACTTCTTTATTAAGATTGAGACCTGCTAAGATCAGACCCTGTAAGGCAGCATAAGCATAAACCCTACAATCGAGAGCTTCATTTCTTGCTGTTTCACTTTTATGCCATTCTATCCGCTGATGACCTTTGAAATATTTGATGACCTTTTTTTCAGCAGTGAGTTGCTCAAAATATTCTCTATCAAGGTTTTTATGAAAATGCGTTGCACCAGCTCCTGACGTTTCAGGACCTGATTTTTAAAGCGCCTTGTGATGGTATCTTTTGCTGAATCAACACCAACGATATATAAATTAATCTGTCCTTTGTTGTTTTTACTGGGGCGACGTGGCCATACAGGGCGTGATCCTGCGTGTCCTTTAATGCCCCAGATACGTCTACCTTCACGAGGACGTACATAATTGTAAACGGCTTGTGTATGGTTACCCCCTGTATCAATACAAGCTGCTGCTATTTCTATTCCATCTTTAAAACCAGGATGAGGCCATCGTTTTTGAAGATACTCATCCAATTGATCCCAAACCTCTAAGGAAGAGGGATCACCAGGGAAGACTTGATAATCAATGTTCCAACTTTCCTCACCACGTCCCCAACCTACAACTTCAAGCTCTAAGCGATCATTTTGTACATCAATGCCTGCTGTGAGAAGGACTGCTTTGGCAGGGGCAAGAGGATAGTCTTCACGTTGGGCATACAGGCTATCTGGATCAATGACTTCTCCTGATTTATCTTCCCATGGTTCACCTAGAATGATGTTAACAAAAGTCTGTAAAAGTGCGGGGTCATCTTTAGATTCTAAGAACTTGAGAGCACACTCTCCCCATGTCATCCAAGGTGAATAGAGTGCTGAAATATGGTAAGAGCGCAAACGAGGTCTAATTGGCTCTTTTGTTGGTATCCAACAAGCCCCCCTTTCTTCAGATAATAAATCTTCCTTACGGTGTTCAGCATGCTCATGACCACAATGTGCACAAACAAATACAGCCTGTTCAGGAGCCCCTTTTGGCCATTTAATTTGTGACCAAACAATGGGTTGAAGTGTACCACATCCATCACAAGGAATATTGTAATATCTCTGATCTCCTAGGACAAAATCTTTAGCTATACGACTTGTGTCACGATGAGTTGGTGTTGATAATTTAAAAATCTTTCGTTGAATAAAAGTTGCGGTACGTGCTTCAGCAAGATTGACAGGATCTCCTTCTCCATCAACATTCAATGGATAGCCATCAATTTCATCAAGAACCAAATAACGAATAGGCATTGATCGCAAGCCAGCAGCACTATTAGCTCCTGTAAGCATTAATACCCCACCATCAAATTCTTTCGAAAACATTGTATTCCTACTGTCTCTAGCGCGGGCAGGGGAGATACGTTCGTTTAATGCAGGGCTGGCCTTAATCATAGGGTCAAGACGGGTCTTAGATACTTTCTTAGCCATCTCAACTGTAGGCATCACATAAAGAACAGGGCCAGGACTATGGTGAATAGCATAACCACAAAAGTTCAAGCCAGCCTCTGACATACCAATCTGTGCACCTTTCATCACAACTGTTTTTTCAATTGGGACGTAAGAGGAAAGATTGTCCATGATTTCCCGTAAATAAGGGGTACGTTTAGTTCTCCATAATCCAGGTTCAGCACTGGCTACTGTACTCAAATAACGGTTTTTATCTGCCCATTGTGAAACTGTGTAAGGGGGATCTGGTTGACATGCTTCACTGGCATGAAAATAAAAAAACCCTTCTCCTGTATCAGTCACTCTTCTCCTCCTTATGATCGGGAGGGTCTTGATCATGGAAAGGGACGGGAACTTTTATTGCCTCCTGCAAAGCTTCTCGGATATAGTGATCAATGGCACCAATCAGACTTGCGGCATTACACTCAACCTTTGCTGCAATACGCGCACCGTAACGATGAGGAAAATGCAACATGATATCACGATAAGCTCTTCCAAAATTACGTGCTTCTCTCTTTACTTGTTCACGATCAAGTGTTGTTTCTTTCTTTTGCTCAAGATCAATCGTTTCACTTTCAAGAGCGACTTGCATTCTCTGGAGTTTTATCTTGTGTTCATTAGCTCCTTCTATAGAATCCTGCTTTGTCTTTGTGCGAGGCTTTCCATCATCGCCTACAATATAGGCTTGCTTGGTGGGATTCTCATTCCATAAAGCTGTTGCTAATTTTTCATTGATCGAACCATCATCATAAAGCGCTTCATCAAACTTTCCCGTCTTAAAACGAGAAACGACCGCGTTAGGATAAACGCCCATTTTCTTCGCAAACGCTCGAGCCGATATTCCTTCTCTATTCTTTTTATTCATAATCTTCCGTGTTTGAATATTTTTTTGAAAATCTTATTGTATTTGTAGATACATTTTGATATACATATGTTATGAAAAACATTAAGATATGCGGTATAAACTGGGACGAAGGTAATTGGCCTAAATGTGCTAAACATGGAGTTTCTAAAAAAGAAATTGAGTATCTATTCTCCGGTCATGGTCATCTAGTTATTAAAGATGATCCAAATGTTAAAGAAGAACGGTTGAGAGCTATCGGGAAAAGCTATAATGAGCGATACATTTTTTTAGTTTTTACCCTAAGAACAATGAACAATAAATTATTCGTGCGCCCCATTAGTGCTCGCTATATGCATCAAAAGGAAATTGATTTTTATGAAAACCTCTAAGTTGAAACAGATGCCTGTTTTTAAAACAGATGAAGAAGCAGAAAACTTTGTAGATACTGCAGATCTCACAGAGTATGATTTAAGTGGCTTTAAACCTGTTCATTTTGAATTTCTACCTAAAGAAGCTTCTATTAATATTCGTTTACCTCAAGCACTTATGAGCGCTTTAAAGGAAAAAGCTAAAAACCAAGCTATCCCTTATACACGTTATGTCCGGCATCTTATTGAGCAAGATTTACAGAAAAGTTATCGTGATTGACATCTTCTCAGCTTAACATGCAAGCTGCTTACGATGTTAATGTACTACAAACTGAAAAAGCTGACGAATTTGCTAAAATAGATAAATTTAAACAAATGGCTTAGAGACTATCCCGTTATAAAATAGAAACATTGTACAATGCACGCATATAAATTGTTATTTATCAATAGGTTATGTGTACAATGTACAGTTATTTGAAAATTCTGTCGCTAGCGATATGTTGCGCTTGATTGCCCCGCAACACACCTACCCCACTGGAAAGTACCTTTTAAAAACTTTTCTTCCGATAATTTGGTTTGAAACATTAAAATCATCATCATATGCTTTGTATGTAATTGGTATGGTTTAAGAGCGTGGGACCTTTTGATTAACCATATATTCTTGCCGAGCAATTTGGCTCTGTATATTTTTGGTTAGTCTCTCACGGGCATGGTGTTCAATAGAACTTGAGACCTTTGGTTTAGACATGACGTAAGCAATCGAGGTACCGTCTTGTTTTGCAATGGGGAACTTATCTCCACTTGTTCTCATAAAGACATGTCCGCCCATTTTTAAATCGACACGCTCTGGAAATTTCCCTCCTCGGATAAAACCATGGGGCATGACTTCTCTTTTGCCGAAGATTTTATAAATCACGCCACGTTTCGTTTCCCTTGTCTTAAAAATCTTAAGAGGGAGTAGAGAAGCTGAACCAATGATATCCGCTTCAAGAAATTTAGCTGTGGCTTTACCGCTAATGTAGACACCTTTCTTAACACGCTTTGGTGGAATTGAAGCATCCTCTGCAACTTTCTTTTCTGCAAAACGCTCAACCTGCTTTGCCGTAGTGTTAATAGCATTACGCAAAGCCCAATGAAGACGTGGAGCTTGAAGACTCGTAAAAGTATTTTCTGCCTGTTGCAGATACCACTTGGCATGGATCTTTAACCCCAAAACCTAATCCTTTTTAGTGTAGAGTTTTTTGAGTATCTTTGACTTCTCTCATTTCCAATTTTGGAAGATTATGAACAATTTTCATTGTTTCTAAACTTACAGTAATCACCCGTTGAAACAATTCTAAGGGGTAAGCAGGATTGCTAATAATGACACAAATATCTTGTTTTTCCTGACGTGACTGACATTTACTGTTTTGCTTTATTCAAATCACTCATCTGATCTTTTCCCTGCTCATAAAGCTGGAATGTATCGGTTAAACAAAGCCCCTCAAATGGCACATAATCTCCACCCATAATGCTATGATATGTGGCTTCAATATTAATACCCGCGATATAGTATGCTAATGGTACTATTTCATTGGCATAAATCTCATGACGGAACTTATATTCCATCTCCTCTTTTTTAATCAGTCCAGATTGTAAAAGTCGTGTGATAAAAGTTCCCGTTCCCGTAAACGGGTCCATAATCTTAACACCAGGTGAACCAAGTGTTTTGCCAAATTCAGTTTGTAATACTTCATCGACTGAGTGAATAATAAAATCTACAACCTCAATAGGAGTGTAGACAATACCCAGTTTTTGAGCAGTGCGTGGAAATGCATAACGGAAAAATTTTTCGTAAATCTCTAAAATCAAGTTTTGCTTTTCTTGTGGATCGGTAAGTCCACTGGCCCGTAATTTTACACCAGCGTAAAAGCTTTCAAGATCTTTAGATTCTTGCTCAAAGTTAGCTTTCTTAAGCGCATCAAGCACACGTTGTATAGCACGTGACACAGGATTTTCACGAGTAAACTGATATTCTTCAAACAACACTTTAAACACAGGAAGCATGATAATATGCTGTGCAAGCATTTCAATCGCATCGCCTTCTGTGGTCGTGTTATTTAAATCATCACGCAATTTTGCTAAGAAACTGTCAAAAGCTTGCCGTACTTCAGTATTTGGCTCTGCTAAAATGCTTGTTAAGCGCGTGATATAATTTTTAACAGTTTCAGCAAAGCGTTCAACTTGCTTTGCATGGCTATTTGACTTCACAGTTTAAGCCTTTTTAGTCGTACGCGTCGAGGATTTAGAAGTTTTTGCTTTTGGAGATTGTTTGTCGGTTTTTATAGACGTTTGCTCAATTTCTTCAGTAGTCTGTTCAGTATCTTGAGTATCTCCATCTGTAGAGACCTCTTGCTCATGAGACTCTTGTATAGAAACCTCTTGCTTACCAAGCTCTAGTTTTTCATCAACAGCTTGTTCAACTTCTTCAACGACCTGTGTAACCTCTTGAGTACTGATATCTACAGAGATCTCTTGTTCATCAGGTTCTGGTATAGAAACCTCTTGTTCATTAGGTTTAGGTTTTTCATTAACGGTTTGTGATAGCCATTGTTGATAAAGCTTAGCAGCACCAGCGCGTTTGAGACGATCATAAACCTGATAAGAAACCTCAACGAATGGGTTACTTTTTGTGGAAGGCTCAAAACGAACGGTTGCTTTGTTATCACCAAGAACACACATAGGTCTTGTGATGACCACTTGTACTTTTTCCATGGGTTATTCCTTTGGAGAAACTGAGATATAAAAAAACCTCACTCTCAGGAGGAAAGAAGAGTGAGGTTAATAAGTGTATGTCAATAAATAGGAGTGACTAAATTTGAGTTGTTTAATAAAAAACCCTGCATTCACAGGGCTTTCAGAAACTTTAACAACAAGAAAAATTCACATAATTCTGTAATTTTAGGCGCAGCAATGTCATTAAATACTATTTCTCCCCTCATGTCAACTAAAAAATCATAATCTGGTATTTTTTATTTCAATCAACCTAAATATGGTATTTGTTAAGTGTAAATGTTCATAAAAGAAAAGTTGTAAATTTTCTCATTACATCTGATTATTCAAATATTAAGCTTATGACATGCAGTATTAGTTGTACTTAACTTGCGAACTTAACGCACAATCTTGCCTCAAATAAATATAATTTTTTAATGTATAAAAACAACATTTATGTTGTATTGAAACATTTTAGATATTATTCTATTATTATGAATAGTCAAGAATTGAAAAGATATCTCACAAAACAAGGCTGTAGTTTCATCCCAGGAAAAGGCGGTCATTTAATTGTAAAACGCGGTTCCAAAAAATCTGTTTTACCTATGCATGGTGCGCGAAAGGAATTAGGGACAGGATTGGTTCAAAAGATCCTCAAAGATCTTGATTTGAAATAAATCATAACCTCAATGAAAGGAACGTAAAAATGAAATATGCCATTAAATTCATTAAAGATGATAATGATACCCTTATTGTTATTGCGAAAGACTTTCAAGAGTTTATCACCTATGGAAACAATGAAAAAGAAGCTTTAGAACACGCTAAAAATGCACTTTTAACAGTTATTGAAGGGCGTTTTCAAGACCGTGAAACCATCCCTTTTGGAACTCATGATATTGCTTACCCTTTTATTGAAGTATCTTCATTGATCACTTTAAAAATTGCAATCCATAATGCCATGGTCGAAAAGAATTTGCGTAAAGCCGATCTCGCGCGTCTTTTGCAACTTCACCCTATACAAATCGATCGATTGTTAGACCTAAATCATGAAACAAAACTAGATACTTTAGAATCCGTTCTCCTTACTCTCGGAAAATCAGTTACTATTGATATTCAAGATGCTGCTTAAAGTTTACAAAGTTTTTTTCTTTTCCGGACAGTATTTATGAAGAGCATTCAAAGCCATGCGTAAAGAACCGACAAGATGTGGCAATTGTTGGTCTTCTATAACCAGATGCTCTAATGCATCATGAAGGTTATACCGACGATGCAAAACTTGTGCTTCTCTAATAACCTCTTGCATAGCTTCATAGCGATCAGTTGCTGTCTCAACCCACTTGTCTCTTTCTCTATCATCAGAAGATATTGGTGTTTCATCATAAATAGCCCCTGGAAACCCTTTTGCACACCAATAATCATTTCGCACTTGAATATATTGCTGTGATGCATCGTACTGATCTTGATTAATCTTTTTTTCCAATAAATATAACCGCCCTACATAAGTACCCATAAGCGGGTTTTTCGCATCTTGAATACTCGCTCCATAACGCTTGGCACGCATTTCAAGTGTCTGTTGATACAAAGACTTATCAGGCGTTTTTGCACGCGAGATACGTCCATTGAGTTCTTTTATTTGACCGGCTATTCTAGGTCTTCCCCGTTTCTTTCGTTTCTTCATAAGAAAACCTCTGATTAAAACGGGATTCTGTCATTCAAAGTCGTTTCTAAATATTGCTCCTGCCTACTATTCTCCCATGCCACCGCTTGCTCTTGAGTAGCCATGTCAGAATCAGACTTTTGAGCACTATTAAGGATTTTTAACTCACCTTTATATTGCGGTAAGACAATTTCTGTTGTGTAGTGTGTTTGCCCGCTTTTATCTTGCCATTTACGTGTTTGTAATTGACCTTCAATGTAAACTTTGGAACCTTTGCCCAGATACTGAAGCGCAATCTTTGCAAGATGCGGATTAAAAATCACAATAGAATGCCATTCTGTTTTATTTATTCTTTGAGAAGTTGTTTTATCTACATAGCTTTGAGAAGTGCCTATACGAAAATTGGCCACTTCTACTCCAGATGGCATTGTTCTGCTTTCTGGATCGGCACCCAGATAGCCGATTAAAATGACTTTATTAAGCATGTTTGATATCTTTTCTAAGGAAAATAATTGAAATGAAATACGGATATGAAAAGCTGCTTTTACTATAGCATAACATAGTCCATTTTTCCAAAGAAAAAACAGCATAAATAATTGAAAATAAACAGTTTATTGGTGATTTTATCAGTGCATAAATGCTGTTTTGTGATATAATTTTACTGACTTGATACCAAGCAATCATAAACCAGCGCATTTGTTAGAATTTGAGTGGTTTTTCAAATTTATCTACATCGATCAGATACAGAAATAATACTATGAAAACAGTAAAAGGTAAGACTCTATTCAAACGGCAAAAACTATTGTTAGCTTTCCTTCAAGAATTTGGAGGACGCCTTTCAAAGACAGATTTTCAAGAGTACTTATTTTTATTTACGCAATGGGAAGAAAAACAAAGTTATGAGTTTGTGCCTTACAAATATGGTTGTTTTTCTTTTCAATCTTATGCTGACAAACGCAAGCTTATAGAATTAGGAATACTTGCCAACGAAAATGATTGGCAGCTTACATCACTGGAAAGTGATTATAGTTCTGATATTGAATTTGCTACACAAGAGAAAATTTCTTCATTTGTTGAAAAATTTAGCAATCTCAAGGGTGATGAACTTATTCGGTATGTCTACAAAAACTATCCATATTTTGCTATCAACAGTTGTATAGCAAATAAGATTATGGAGAAAAAAGACTTAGAAAAAATTGATACATTTCAACCAAAGGATGAGACCTTTTGTTTCTTTACCATTGGATATGAGGGGAAGTCTTTTGAAAATTATCTCAATCGTCTTATCAAAAATAATATCAAAACTTTGTGTGATGTTCGCAAAAATCTGTTAAGTCGGAAATATGGTTTTTCTAAAACGCAATTATCTAAAATTGTAAATGCATTGGGTATTGAATATAAGCATATTCCAGAGTTAGGTATTGTTTCTGAAAAGCGTCAAGAGTTGAAAACGCAAAAAGATTATGAGCGTCTTTTTCAAGACTATAACAATACAACTCTTAAAGATAATCATCTTGCAATAGAAAAGTTATATCAGCTGTTCTTAGATAAAAAACGCATTGCAATTACTTGTTTTGAAGAAAATGTATCCACGTGTCATAGGGGGCAAATTGCACTCGCTCTCTCTAAACTATCTCAGTGGAAATTTAATATAAAACATATTTGATTTGAAACTCTTGACGTACATACATAATTGTATTAACAATAAAGTATGAAAATAAGATTTGAGTGGGATAAAATTAAAGCGGAAAACAATCTTCGAAAGCATCATATAAGTTTTGAGGTAGCTGTTCGTGTTTTTGCAGATCCATTTGCTATGACGAGACAGGATCGTATTGAAAATGGAGAATATCGTTGGCAAACTTTGGGTCTTGTAAATGGCTTCTTATTACTATTGGTCGCTCATACTATCTACGACGATAAAGATGGGGGAGAGGTAATTCGTATTATTTCAGCACGACGTGCTAGTTTGAAAGAGAGAAAGCGTTATGAAGAAGAAAGTTCGTTATGAGGTTGATGTAAGTAATCTACTGCCTTTGACTGATGAACAGAAAGTTGAAATTAATGAATTGGCTAAAATGCCTGACAGTGAAATTGATTATAGCGATATTCCACCACTAGATAGTGAATTTTGGAAAAATGCTGTTCGTAATTCATTTTACAAGCCAACTAAAACTGTAACGACTGTACGCGTAGATTCCGATGTGTTGGCATGGCTTAAAAGTCAAGGTAAAGGTTATCAGACGCGAATTAATGCTATTTTACGCGATGCTATGCTTCGCTCGATACGATAGGCTGGCATAATCGTTCGCAAAAATAGAGTTATGCATAAACATAGGTTAGGTGTTCAGCTTCCACCCACGTAGGAATTTGTGCTGTTTTTATTTTTTCAAAATATTCTTCACAGCTTCAACCAATTGATTTTCTTTAACGGTTATTTGTGCTGGTCGGCTTTCACGCCATGTTTGATTATCCTTAATTTCAGTAGCTAAACGCGCACCTTCTACCAAATCTTTAATCTGGACTTCTCCACGCTCGCGCTCTTGTGACCCTTGAATCACCACACAAGATGCACAGCGTCGATCTGCATATTTCATTTGTGCTTTAATACCCGATGCTCCTAAATATACTTCAGAGCGAATGCCCGCGTTGCGTAATTGCTTCACCATTTTCTGATAACGTGCAATACTGTCTGGCTTTTGATCCATCATCAACACCACAACCGGACCTATCTTCTCTTTCACACGCAATGTTTCATAGCTTTGCAAAGCCGTCATTAAACGTGACACACCAATTGAAAAACCTGTCGCGGGGACATTGTCATCACGAAAGCGTGCAATCAATCCATCATAACGGCCACCGCCACCAATAGATCCAAAGGTAAGCTTTTGTTCACACGTATTACATAATTCAGCTTCAAAAACAGGCCCTGTGTAATAGTCTAACCCTCGCACAACTGACGGATCAATCCTCATACAATCCTTATAACCATTAGCGTCAAAAACTTCTTGCATTTCTTCAAGTTCACGAATTCCTTCAAGTCCACAAACATTACGGTCAACTATGTTTTTGAGATTATTAATCGTTCCCTCTGCAGTTTCACCTCTCGCATTTAGTAAGCTAATGATATACTCAATCTGGTCATTAGTCAGTCCTGCTTCTTTTGTGAAATCACCGCTTTCATCCAAACGGCCATCCCCTAAAAGCAAACGTACACCTTCCAAACCAAGTCGATCGAGTTTATCTATAGCTCTGAAAACAATTAAGCGTTTGTCTGACTGTTCATCTTCCCCCAAACCAATATTTTCCAAAACACCATCTAAAATTTTCCGATTACTCAGACGAATGACATATTCATCACGTTTAAACCCTAACTTTTCTAAACTATCCACCGCCATCATACAGACTTCTGCATCAGCAATCACTGTTGCTGCCCCTACAATGTCAGCATCCAATTGCATAAACTGACGAAAACGCCCTGGTCCTGACTTTTCATTACGAAAAACATGTCCTAAACGGTAACTACGATAAGGTTTTGGTAAGACTTCAAAATTCTCCGCAACATAACGAGCAAGAGGCGCTGTAAGGTCATAGCGTAAAGACATCCATTGTTTATCATCATCTTGTAAAGAAAAAACGCCTGCATTCGGGCGGTCTATATCAGGTAAAGACTTTCCAAGTGCATCTGTATATTCAAAAATCGGTGTTTCAAGTGCTTGTAACTCTACACCTGTGCGATCAACAAACCCACGTGGTAAACGCGCTTTAGTTTTCTGTTGTTTTGTAGACATAATGTTTCTCTATTCAGCGATGTAGGTAAATTGCTCTGCATACAAATACACAACTGACCCTCTCCCCACCCTTTTAAAGATGGGAAGGGGAGTGTGGTTTATTTTATAGCTGATAAGATACTCCATCCGAACATGGACTATAAGCTTTCAACAAAGGATCCAATGTTCGGGGAAGTTCTGAATCGCCAAAACCTGTAAGAATTGCCAGTATCTTGAGAGTATCTGGAGTTTCACTTTGAAGCTTTGTAATTAAAGCTTTTTCTACTACGTCCATAATTTCAACCAGAGTATTACAGTCTTCCATTGCAATATTCTCACGAGTAGCAAACTGAAACAAAGCCATCCATAAATCACATAAAAAGTCGATACTTTTACTCATTGCACACCTCCATGGAATTGCTCTCTTAGGCATGCTAATCCTTTGACTGTGATTTTTGCACTGGAAACGCTCATTTTTGTTCCGTCTGATTTTTGAATGGTGTGGATTACACAATCCATCAATCCTCTATTGATTTTATCCTGACAAGGTAACAAAGGTCCACCCGGAAAATTACGATAAGCCCACTTATGAAACTGTAAGTGCTTAGTAAAATCTGTGGGGCGTACATCTAACATCTTTGCAGCTTCATATAAAGCAAACAGACCGTCAGAGCGTTTTAAATGTTCAAGCGCTTCTGCTTTTGGTTTAAGTGTTTTAACCTCAGTTCTCAAATCTTCCAATTGCGTAATGCTCTCCAAAAGCAGTTGTCTAATTGCGAGGGGATTTTGCAAAGTATTTGCTAGGTCTAAAGGCTGTTTTGCTTTTCGTTCGCATTCGATGAAATACTGACGGGCTTGATGTCCCTTTTCATTACGCTCAATCATGGCAAGGTGTTTGCCCATGTCTAAAGTAATGTGGTATTCTTTCGTCTTTCCACCTTTTTCTAAATTTTTAGAAAGCGTTACAAAATCGATGTTTTCTCGAAAGTTACATTCTTTAATACGATTTTTAATCCAGTCTGCAAACTTTGATGTAATCTCCAAAAAAGCATGTAACTCACGTGCACTCACTGTCTGAACAGTTTCCTGCCCAACAGTGCTTTCTTTAATTTCTATAAGATTGTTCATAATGAACTCCTTGGTAATAGACGTTTCTTAATGACACTCAAAAAGAGCGCCGGGTGTTAAGAAACACGGTACCAAGTCCGTCGTTATGCTTTCCCCATAAGGGTCTTGTATTGCATAACTACACCCGACAAGATCACTATATGCTACACGCATACAATGAGTCAAAGCCTTTAATATGTGCGGAAGACTGATTATCTCGGCAACCAATCCGCTTGGTATTTTAAGGTGTTTCTTAAGCACCTGATTCGCATATATAAATGCTTCTGCAACATTGTCAATAGGTAAAAGCAGTTGCCTAATTGCGAGGGGATTCTGCAAAGCACTGACGAGGTCTAAAGGCTGTTTTGCTTTCCGTTCGCATTCAATGAAATATTGACGGGCTTGTTTACCTTTCTTGTTGTTCTCAACCATAGACAGTTCTTTCGCCATGTCTAAAGTAATAGCGTAATCCTTAGAAGGACGGCCTCCTTGGAGGTTTTCCCCAAAATTGGGGAAAACTATATAATCCTGGTTTTCTACAAAATTATACTTGGTAATACGATCTTTAATCCAAGTAGAAAAATCTTTTCCTACCTCTAAAAAAGCACACAACTCACGTGCATTGACTGTTTGAACAGTTTCCTGTCCAACAGTTTGTTCTGATATTGTTATGAGAGTATTCATATTTTTTCACCTACATGTAATTAATGTTTGTTAATGACACCCAAAAGGGCGCCGGGTGCTAACAAACACGGCATGTAGTCCGTCGTTATGCTTTCCCCATAAAGGGTATTGTATAGCATAACTACACCCGACAAGATCACTATACGCTATACGCATACAATGAGTCAAAGTCTTTAAAATGAACGCAAAATTGATTATTTCGGCAACCAATCCGCTACATGTTTTAAGGTGTTTGTTAGGCACCTGATTTACATATATAAATGCTTCCGTGATTTTGTCAATAGGTAAAAGCAGTTGTCTAATTGCGAGAGGATTCTGCAAAGCACTGACGAGGTCTAAAGGCTGTTTTGCTTTCCGTTCGCATTCGATGAAATACTGACGGGCTTGTTTACCTTTCTTGTTGTTCTCAACCATAGAAAGCTCTTTTGCTACACTTAAGGTGAGATGATATTCTTTTAATACCACATTTTGACGTTCGCCAATTTTGGCGAGCGTTATAATATAGTCTTTTCCTTCTTCAAATTCGTATTTTTTGAAACGGTCTTTTATCCAATTTGAAAAGTCCCGTCTCACTTCCAAAAATGTGTGTAAGTCACGTGCGTTGACCGTCTGAACAGTTTCCTGCCCAACAGTGCTTTCTTTAATCTCTATAAGATTGTTCATGATGAACTCCTAGGTAATAGGTATTTTTCATTGACACTCAAAAAAGAGCGCCGGGTGCTGAAAAACACGGTACCTAGTCCGTCGTTATGCTTTCCCCATTAAAGGGTATTGTATTGCATAACTACACCCGACGAGGTCATTATATGCAACATACATACAATGAGTCAAAGTCTTTAATATGTGCGGAAGACTGATTATTTCGGCAACCAATCCGCTAGGTATTTTAAGGTGTTTTTCAAGCACCTGATTCGCATATATAAATGCTTCCGTGATTTTGTCAAACAAAAAATTCACCGCACTTAGTTAAGTAAGGGGGTTTCGCTAAAATTTTAGCGAAAGTCATATCCTTCCTTTGTTTAGTAGACATACGGCCGCCTTGGGGGTTTTTCCCAAAATCGAAAAAAACTATATAATCCTTGTTTTCTCCAAATTCAAATTGATTAATACGTTCAGTAATCTAATCTGCAAATTCACTCATCTCAATTTTGAGGTCAGTACATATTTGTCTAAATAGGTGCCCTCAAATTTGAGGAGACCTCCTTCAGAATATAATTCTTCAAAGCCATTTAATCTACAGAAAGTGGACAGTATTTAACCTAAGGAATCTTATAAAGATGTTGATGAAGATGTACATTTTAAGGTAAATAGTGCACACGAAAATTAGAAAAAAGTACCACAACAAAACATCCCAATAAAAATGAAATTCCCATTTGGAATCCCAAGAGAAAAAAGGCAAAACAACTTCTTGTTTGAGATTGTTTGGGAAAATTAATAAAAGAAGTGCCATAACAGCTATATGCAAAAAATTATGCAAATATTTTTGCAAATAATCTGTCACAATATTCAAATCTGTTGTTTTTTCATGTTGATGTTTAGGGTTGTGATACAATTCTGAAGCAAGTTTGGAATTAAAAAAAGCTGTCATGAAAATCATCGCTATCACAATGGCGAGAGATGAAAATATTAAAACAGCTTGAATAAATTCGGTGTTTTTTTCTATTTGTAAAAACTGTAATACCGCAAATCCTATGCTGTATTTTACTCCAGTTCTAATCTTTTTAAACATATCCAATTATCCTGATTTTAGCATCTGTTCTAATTTTCTCAAATTAGCACCGTACAGAGCGTTTTATGTTTCCAATGTGGAATTTCATCAAAAAACTTTTAAATCTCTCTCTAAGATGCGTTTCTGTTGATTTAAACGCATATCTAATCCAAAAGTGATCACCATTTCTCTCTATTTTGCTGTTCCTAAAATCATCAACCTGTTTTTGTGAGGGGAATGACATTTCCTCCTCTCTCCTGTTCTTTCAGTGCCTTCTTGCGAGTATTTTCAATCGCTCTATGCACATACCAAGCTTTGCAAAGCACCTCGCTTTCTATCTCCTGACAGTAGGAAGAAAGTTCTGCACATGTGGGCATGAATACCTTTGACATCCCTTCAACCTGACCGGTGAGAATATTTTCAACGGCTTGTGCAAGAGCGTATGCTGAAACATCCTTGAGTGTGAGCTTGTAGGATGAGGAAACTACATTGGGATCTGTGTTAGCTGGGACTCTCAAACTCGAAAGCAAGAAAGCTGCTTTCTTAATCTGCTCATCCGAAGCTTTCACACTGAGCAATCTCTGCAGACTGTTGTAAACTTCTAACGCTGTCATCTCCTCCTGTTTCGTCAATTCGCTCCCACTCTTGAAGATCAATGGATACCCCGAACTGATCCTCTTCATAAGCATTTCCAGATGAGAAATCATCTCTGGAACTTTCGAAACTTTCTGCAAGACGTTCGCTGAAACTTTTTTGTCGCTGAGGATAATTTCCATACCTACCATTTTGTTTTTCCTTTTCCAGTTTTGCTTTTTTCTTAGCTAAAATTCCATAATCGGAAGTAACCCAGTTGTACCATGTCCGCTGCCAATCCTTGATTTCTGCACATTTTCTTGGTCTTGCTAGCCAGTAGTTTTTAAATCTCTCAAACTCAAACAACGCCTCTTTATGCGTTAAGCCCTTGTCGATTGCATATTGCAAGTTAGGTTTGAAATCCTCAGGAATGCGACAACTTTGTCCATCCCTAGACCGCTTGGTTTTCTTTTCAGTGCTTTTTTGCTCTGAAACGAGTGATTGGTTTTCTGATGAGGGTGTATCGTGATCCAAATGCTGCTCAACAGCATCATCGGTTGTTTCACTTTGAACCGAAACTTCAGTTGCTAAATCTTCTGAAGCAATTTCTTTTTTTGATAACACGATAGTGTTAGTTTTTTTATTATATATGTTATTGTTAATGTGTTGTCGTGATGACTTCATCATGACATCATCATGATTTTGTGATGACTCCATCATGATTTCATCGTGATCTCTTGATGAATTATCTTGACGCTTATTTCTCTTAGTATTTGCAGCTTTTATAGCCTTTTCTGAGAGTCTATTTAAATTGTCATTGCAATTTTTTAATTCCTCTTCAACTTGCTGACTCCATAAACGGCCATCTTCTAAACGGGTGATTTTTCCCTTACGCAACAAAAGATCTAATGCTTTACTAAAAGCATTTACTGAACAACCAATACGACGAGCTAATGTAGTAATCTCTTCCCAAATCGGTTCTTGTGCTCGATACATGAGAGCAGTGAGTGTCATATAAGTAGCTTTCTCTGCTGCACTCGTACCAGAAAAATCCATGATCCATTCTTCATAGAAATTTCGAACCCATGGTAATTTAGTTGCCATAGTTGCCCTCCTGTTCTTGAAGAAAAGCAGCTTCTTTTAGCTCTTCTTCGACATCTAAATTCCACAAGCGACCATCTTCTAAACGGATGATTTTTTTCTTAAATAATAAAAGATCTAATGCTTTCATAAATGTTTTTACTGGATAACCGACATAAAGAGACAAGGCCTTAAAGTCATTCGAAAGAGGTTCACCAGTGTAAAGCATTTGAAATCGTAGCATCACATAAATGCATTTTTCGGTTGGAGATAAACAAGAAACTTCATTCATCCATTCACCCGCATCAAGTCTCGTCCATGGTATTTTAGTCGCCATAATCGCCCTCCTGCTCTTGAAGAAAAGCAGCTTCTTTAAGCTCTTCTTCAACTTGCTGACTCCATAAACGGCCATCTTCTAAACGGGTGATTTTTCCCTTACGCAATAAAAAGTCTAACGCCTTATTAAAAGCATTAACCGAGCAACCAGCACTGTGTGCTAATTTACTTGGATCACAAAAAATAGGTTCACCACTTCTACGCATGTGCCATTGCAGTATTACGTATGTTGCTATCTGAAATGCTTTCATTCCATTCGTGTCGGCAAGACAATCAGATGGAAAACTTCGAACCCATGGCATTTTAGTTGACATAGTTGCCCTCCTGCTCTTGAAGAAAAGCAGCTTCTTTAAGCTCTTCTTCAACTTGTTGACTCCATAAACGGCCATCTTCTAAACGACTAATATAGCCAACGCTCAGTAGAGTATCCAATGCCTTCACAAATGTTTTTACTGAACAATTAGTGTAACAAGCTAAAAATTTAATGTTATTTAAAAGTGGCTCACCAGTACGCAACATTTCTAGCTGTAATCTTATATAGACGTTGCTTTCAATAGGAGACAAATAAGTCAGATCATATATCCACTTGTCTGCAAAAAGCCTTGTCCACGGTAATTTAGTTGACATAGCTTTTCCCCTCTTTTTCTGAAGATGTATTACTGATATCGAGATCAAATGCTGATGAGGTGTGCCATAAGCTGTCATCTTCTAAACGAATGATATAGCCACATCTCATTAAAGCTTTTAATGTCTTTTGAAACAGTTCTCCTGAACAGTCACACCAATTTGATAAATAAGAAGCATTATTCAAAATAGGTGTACCCTTATCAATCATGAGTGCTACTAGTGTCGTGTAAACAGTGATTTCTGTTTTTTGCAAACCCTCAAGTTCTTTTAAAAATTGACTAGGATAAAATTTTACCTAAGGTGATTGAGTAGCCATCACTGTTTTCCCTCTCTTTCATTAAATATAAAATTGCTAAAGCATCTGCTTCATTATCATCTTCAGGCTCATGTCCTTTTGCACGCACGGCCTTAATTATTTCTGTTTTGGGGACATTGCCTCTGCCTGTCATTGCTTTCTTAATCGTAGCAATAGGGATACCGTCATAAGGAATCTGATAGCATTCACACCAAGTGGTTAAGGTTGCTAACAAGCCCCCATACACATGAGCTGCATCTGTACCAATGTGACAGCGCACTTCTTCAAAATACACCGTGTCAATGTGCCCTAGTATCGCTTTGGTTTCTGTAAGCCATCGCTTAAATCTTAAATACCGCATCCCACCGCCTTCAAATCGACGTGTAGGAAAATGCACTGTTCCACTGGCTATCGTGCCGTCTTCAGAAGAAATTGCCCAACCTGTTTTCGTACCTAGATCAAGACAAAGAATGGTTTGTAAATGAAAGCTCATGACATTTATTGCCCTATCTGTTGGGCATCACGTTGAGTGGAAGCACTCGTGTCAATCTCTGCGTCATCGCCAAAATGCTTACCGGAACGGATTTTTTGATCGCCAGCAATATGATCATTGCCAGCAACTTCTGCGTTATAAATAGATGCACGGCCATAAATTTGAGCATTATCGTGAACATAAGCATAGCCGGAAACCTGAGCATTGCCGTAAATACGTGCATTGCCATTAATCCAAGTACTGCCGTAAATACGTGCATTGTCACAAATATCTACATTTTCATGAACTTCAGCAAAATCATAAACATAAGCATTGCCATGAATATGTGCATCACCACTAACTTTTGTATTGTCATAAACGCGTGCATTACCGGAAATTCGTGCATTGCCGTAAACAGATGCTTTGTGATAAACGAGTGCATTATCGTAAACCAAAGCATCCCAACAAACATTTGCATCGCCATATACTTGAGCACTACCCCCAACCCAACAATTATCATAGTGAGAAAGATTATCTTCTTTTTCTATAAAACCACCCAAATCACCGGCTTTGACATTACCAAAGTCTCTTAACGCTCTAATCTGATACAACGTGCAAACATATAACCCATTAGAGTCGTAGCGTATAAACAACGTACCCTCTTCCATAAGCTCATATTTCTTTTCTATACTCATGTTTATTCACCTTAGTTTAGGCAATATACAGCCATGCACGCTATGACAGAGCGTCTAGCGAGTAGCTCGATTGAAAAAATGTTTTTTAAAAAGTAGCCTTCTTAAGAACTCTGAATACTAAACAATAAGATGGCCACGTTTAATGGAGTACGAGGTTACGCTTGAACACATTCCTTTTGTTCAAAAGGAATAACTTTTATTGGTGGTAAAATATTTACTGATTGAACTGGTTCTTTTACGTCAGTTTTAGCATTGCTTTGACTGAGAATATCAAACAACTTTACCTTTAAAGCCAGTTTTTTCTTTTGCTTCTGTAACGCCTTATTTTTTTGCTCAATATAAATTAGACAGATTTTCAAGTGCAATTTGTTCTTCCTCAATCAATTGACCTTCTTCTTCAAGGGTTTCTTCATAGCGTTTCAGACAACTTTCAACTTTTGACTTATGCAATATCTCTTTTAGTGAAAGGGCATTTTCTTTGAGTAAGCGAACATTTTCTTGAGTAGAATATTGTTTCTTAAGCTCATCTGTACTATCCTCAGGTGACGTTACCTCTGTATATTCTTCTATTAATTTGCTTGCATTCTCTATTCTCTTATTACGACTTACTAATCTGTAAAATCGTGTATAAATTTCTTTTAACATTTCCTTTGCTTTCATAATCTTTCTTCTGTTTGATAGGACGAATTATCCTGTTGATGTTCATTAATCACGGAACTATCGGCAAATGTAGATGTTGGAGGTACTAAACTATCTTGCAATTGGCATAATTTTAAATAATTCATTAAAGAGATAGAGCCTCTTTTTTCCCACTTAGACACAGCAGCTTGGGTTACCCCCAATGTTCTTGCCATTTCTGATTGCGTCCAATTAAATTTGGTCCGTATTGATTTAATCAACTCTTTAAAATCTTCCCGTTGATTCATTTAATAACTCCAGTCACAGTTTTGTCTTAATTAATTCCTATAATTATAGTTATTATAAAGTCAAGAAAATTTATCTTTATCAACGATAAAAAAATAAGGTAAGTAAAACTATGAGTAATAAATCTAATGTTATAAATATTTTAAAGAAGATTTTGACTGAATTTAATTTCACACAAGAAGAGGTAGCTGAACGACTCAACGTAACACAAGCTTCCGTGTCAAAGTGGTTGAAAGATTCAGATCCCCGCGGTTCTAACCGTGATGCTATTTTAGCATTATACAGAGAATTGACAGGGGAAAATCACCTGATAACTTTTGTACCTCTTATGGGGTATATTGGAGCAGGAACAGAGATAGACCCAAGCTTTGAACAAATTCCTGAAGAAGGTCTTGCACAAGTAGAAATTCCTTTCCCTCTCCCTGATGATATGATCGCCTTTGAAGTTAGAGGGGATTCTATGTATCCCGCTTACAAAGATGGAGATATGGTTATTGTTAGACGACGTCAAATCAAAGCAATAGAATCCTTTATTGGAAAAGAAGCAGTCGTTTTAACGCATGATAATAAAAGATACATAAAAAAAGTCAGTCGGGGAATGAATGGAGAGATAGATCTGGTTTCGTGGAATAATATACCGCCCATTAAAAATGTTAAAGTTATGTGGGTTGGAGAGATCTTTGCTATTCTACCAGAAAATTCTTACAGTAAAACGATTCGCTTTGATTCTTAATTTTACCTATATAAAAACATCTTTTTAATTCCTTTACACAGCAAAACTTTATAGTTATTTTTGCTAAAATATAATTTTTTACTTGATATTTTTATAATTATAGTTATAACTATCCCCATATTTAGAAATAAATATTTACCAACGCGAATAAGAGGGGATAGAAAATGAGTAAACAGGTTTCTATAGATGATCATGAGATTCTGTTAGTTGTATGTAATGATGGTCATCACCTTTCTTCATCAGGACCAATTGATGAAACTGAAATCATGAACATTATTAACGGTGTAGGCGATGTTGTAAGCATCCTCCGCATTGATCTTCATTCAAACCGTTATGATGATATTTCTGAAGAAGTTGCTGAACTTTATGTTCAAAAATACTTAAACGATAATGACCATTATTATTTTGTAGAGGATGCCCCATATCCTTTTATAGCTGATAGCTGGGCATACAGTGATGTCTTAGACAAAATAAGGGAACGGGAAAATACAAGTCCATTCTACAGTAATTGTCAGCAATAACCCTTTCTTCCCAACACATCTGAAAATTAATCCAAATAATATGAGGTTTGCAATGGAAGCGCTTATCGCTATTCAGAACAATACAATTAATCAGGAAACTGTTCAGACAGTCAATGCACGTGAATTGTATACATTTTTGGAAGTAGGTCGTGATTTCACAAATTGGATCAAAGACCGTATAAAAAAATACGAATTTGAGGAAGGAAAAGATTATGTTTTAACGCTCGCCAAAATTGGCGAACGTCAAAATGTGGTATTAAAAGAATATTACCTTACCTTAGACATGGCGAAAGAACTAGCCATGGTCGAACGGAATGAGAAAGGTAAGCAAGCTCGTCAATATTTCATTGAGTGCGAACGAAAAGCAAAACAAGTAACACCCCCTCAAATTGACTACTCAAATCCCCAAGTCATGTTAGGTGTTTTTACGCATTTAAAAAATGAAAATGAACGCAAGGATTATATCATTGCTGAATTAACCCCAAAGGCAGAAGCACTTGAACGTTTAGAACGATCTGATGGTTTGTTTGGTATAAGCGAAGCAGCAAAGGATTTAAAAGTAAACCCCAAAGATTTAACGAGCTATTTGCTTAATCGTCGTTGGGCTTATCGTAGTGGTGTGGACAGACGTTTGTTACCTTATCAGAGTAAAATCAAGGGAGGGCTAATGGATTGTGTAGCCAAAACCATTCAAACTATCAGCGGAAGAGAAATGACTGTTTCCAGTGCAAAAATTACATCCAAAGGATTAGCACGCCTCAGTGAACAACTCCAAAAACAGACTCTGCATTAAGGATAAAAATAATGACAACTTCCCTTATAGCAACAGTGGCACAGAAATACAGTTTCTCTGAACAAGAATTCCGCAAAAATGTTATAAATAATTGTATCAATTTCAATATTTCTGAGGAAGATTTTGTTTTCTTTATCTATCTTGCCAATGAATATGGATTAAACCCTCTTAAAAAAGAAATATACGCAATTAAAAAATATGGTGGCGGTATTATCCCAATTGTCGGTATCGATGGTTGGATAAAGATCATTCATTCACACGATAATTTCGATGGAATGACCTTTCAAGACCAACTCGATAACGATGGCAAACTAATTGCTACTACATGCACTGTATATTTGAAGGATAAGAAGCATCCAGTAGAAGTTGCCGAATATCTTAAAGAGTGCAAACAAAATACAAAACCTTGGAATGAATATCCCTTTCGCATGCTACGTCATAAAGCAGTTGCACAATGTGCACGTTATGCATTCGGTTTATCTGGTATCTATGATGAAGACGAAGCTGCTCGTATCAATGAAGCTAACCATAATCCCCAAAATGAGAGGGTATCTGATGAATCACTCGCACAGATTAAAGAGCTAATACAACAAACAAAAACAGAAGAAGCAAAAGTACTCTCTTTTGCAAAGGTCTTAAGCCTCACAGAGATGTCTCATGAGAAAGGGCAAATTATTTTAGAACATTTGAAGGATAGACAACGTTCACAAGTGGAAGAAGAACAACAAGCTTTACCTTCACCAAAACCACAACACACACCAACTCAACAAAATCTACCAGAGGTGTGACATGGAACAAAGGACACCAGAATGGTTTCAAGTTCGTTTAGGTAAAGTCACAGCCTCAAATATTGACAGCATTGTTGATAAAACAAGTAAAGGCTCACCAACAAGCAAATATGAAAACTATAAAATCAAACTCATCGCAGAACGTTTAACAGGCAGAGCAATACTATCTTATGAAACACCAGCCATGCGTTGGGGAAATGAACATGAAGACAGTGCAATTGAAGAATATAGCTTCATTTATGATACCAACGTCACCCGATGTGGGTTTATTCCCCATCCGACAATTGAAATGGCAGGGGCTAGTCCTGATGGTCTCATTGGAGATGAGGGCCTCATAGAAGTCAAATGTCCTCAACTAACAACACACACACGTTTTTTGCTAAGTGGTGAAATCAAACCTGAATATATCTTACAAATGCAATTCCAAATGGCTTGCACAAGACGAAAATGGTGTGACTTTGTCAGTTTCAATCCCTTGTTTACTCATCAAGTAACTCATTTGCGAGTAAAGGCGCTACGTATCCCACGCGATGATGAACAGATTGAGCACATCAATAAAGCTGTCGAAACATTTTTAGCAGAAATAGAACAGGATATGCAAATCTTGACAAAAGCTGTTTAAACCCCATAGGGGGCGCTCTTTTCCTTACATCCCTCCCAACCAGCGCCCCCACCCATTTTTCAATCACTTTCAACACACATGCATATCTCATCACAGGTGAGGTGCAATCAAAATTAAGGAAATTCAACATGGCTCATCGCTACCCTACTATAACACAGCCGGCCATTGCTCGCGCTTTACGAGAAGCTAAAAAGCAAGGATGTGAATTAATTGAAATCAAACCAACCGGTGAACTCTTAATCTATCTCAAAGCAATAACAACACCATCAACTAAAGACTGTAATCTCTTTAACATTGATGATTTTCCTCCATTGGAAGATGAGCAAGAAGAATATAATACTCAAAACACTTGCCGTTCTGTTGACGGTATTAAGTTCTAGTCATGCCTAAACCACGGCCTCCCCACCTTGTCAAAGAAATTACGCGCCATGGTAAAACCATATGGTATGTGCGTATCGGGCATGGTCAAAGGTATAGGGTATACGGAACTTATGGAACGCAAGAATTTGTTGACAATTATACACTTGCTCTCAAAGAAGCGCAAAACGGCCTTCCAAGACAAATAAAACGTACTAGACTTATGGAAGGTTCTTTTGATTGGCTGATGCACCAATATTTGCAAAGCATGCAATGGCATAATCAAGCTGAATCAACCAAAAAAGTTAAACAAAGAATCCTAAATAATATTTCTCAACATATTGGTACTTGTTCCTATAAAAGTATAGAAAAACAGCATATTCTTGATGCGGTAGAGAGAAGACGTGAGACTCCTGCCGCTGCAAGGCATTTTTTGACAGCCTTAAATGGTCTTTTCAATTGGGCAGTTGATAATTCTCTTTTGCACAGAAACCCTGCCTTTAATATCAAACCACCCAAATCCTTTAATACAGAGGGTTTTTCTCCATGGTTAGAAGAAGACATCGATAAATATCATCAACGATGGCCTCTTGGAACACATGAACGCGTATGGATTGATGTTCTTCTCTACACAGGCTTACGACGGGGAGATGTTGTGCGCGTCGGTTGGAAGGATGTAACGGATAATATTATTCATTTAAAGACAGAAAAGAGCAAATTCCAAACAGATGTGTTTCTTCCCATTTTACCTGAGTTAGCAAAAACTCTTGAAACGGGTCCTATTGGTGATGAGACATTTATTTGCGGGAAAGAAGGAAAAAAACTTACTAAAGAAAGTTTTGGCAATCTGTTTAGGAAAGCATGTAATGCAGCGGGAATAAAAAAATCAGCCCATGGTTTGAGAAAATTAGCCGCAACAAGAGCTGCCAATGCAGGAGCTACTGTTTCACAACTCAAAGCAATTTTTGGATGGACTGAAGACGATATGGCATCACTCTATACAAAGACAGCTGATAGAAAACGACTCGCCATAGAAGCAATTAAAAAGCTTCAAAAAGGTGCGGGATAGTGCACAAAAAACTTAATAGAATCAATGGAATCAAAAATCCCTAACTTCTATGTAACCCATTGATTTTATTGATATTTTGCTGGGGAACCTGGATTCGAACCAAGATTAACGGAGTCAGAGTCCGCTGTTCTACCATTAAACTATTCCCCAAAATGCAACGTTCACTGTTTCTAGCAGATTTTAAAGTGTGTGCAAGTTTAAAAGAACAATTTTTAAATTATTGGTAATAGAGTGCTATGGGCACATTATTGATTGTTTTTACTTGAATATCCATATCGTAAATCTCTTTGAGAATTTCTGGACGCATGATTTCTTTTGGGTTGCCACAATAAGCTGCTTTACCATCTTTGAGTGCAACAATTATGTCTGAATAAGATGATGCAAAATTGATGTCATGCATGACAAGAAGAATGGTTTTTTTTAGTTCATTGGCAGTACGGCGTAATTGCTTCATTATGGAAACGGAATGTTTCATGTCAAGATTATTCAACGGTTCGTCTAACAATACATAATGAGTATCTTGACAGATGATCATCGCAATAAAAGCTCGTTGACGCTGTCCCCCGGAAAGTTCGTCTAAAAATCGTGTTTTTAGATCTTGTAAACCGAGATATCGGATAGCGCTGTCAATGAACTGTTTATCTTCATTGTTATATCGACCTTTCGAATAAGGATAGCGTCCAAAGCTCACTAAATCATATACGGTTAAACGGACGGATAAAGAATTATCTTGACGCAAAAGTGAGAGTTTTTTAGCCAAAACATCATGGGGCGTTTTATAGATATCAAGACCATCGATGTTAATTGTACCTGTATCACTTGGTAGAAGACGTCTTATCATCATTAAAAGGGTTGATTTTCCCGAACCATTGGGGCCAATAAGAGAAATAATTCCTCCCTTTGGTAGATGAAGGTATAAATTATCAATAACCAATCTGGCTCCGTAAGTTTTGGAAAGATGATTAATTTCAATCATTTGAATTTTCCCTTCATCAACAAAGCTAAGAAAACAATTCCGCCACAGCATTCAATAATAAAACTCAAGCGTCCTCCCATATTTAAGAATTGTTCTAAGATAAATTGTCCACCAACCAAACAAATGATAGCCAATAATATTGCAATGGGTACAACAACACTGTGTTTTGCCTGAGGTGATAATTCATAAGACAAGTTGGCCACTAGCAATCCAAAAAATGTAACTGGTCCAACAAGTGCTGTCGAAATGGATACAAGAATAGAAACAAAAATGAGAATAGTTGTGGTGCTTTTACGGTAATCAACTCCAAGATTAAGAGCAGCTTCCTGCCCGAGAGCAAGAACATCAAGCAAATAATGTAAACGCCAACCAATCAAGCTAATGATGAGAACAATGATTGTAGAAAAGTTTACTAATGATGTATTTAATTTATTAAAATTCGCAAACATGATGTCAGTTAAATTCATCATTTGATCTGGATTGAGTTGTAATTGCATAAACATACGTAAGCTGAAAAAAAATCCACCTAAAACAACACCAATTAACAAAGTAAGGTGAAATCCTCTAAGGTTTCTTGAAAATAGAAAGTGAAAAAGGCTTATTGAAAAAACAATTAAAATAAGCGCTTCAAAAATAAATTGTCCTTCTTCGTTCAAAAAGGATAAAGAAAGAGAACCAAGGTAATAAAGAGTAGCAGTTTTAATTAAAATATAAAGTTGATCAAACCCCATAATAGAAGGAGTAAGAAGACGATTGTTAACAATTGTCTGAAATAAAACAGTAGAAACAGCTATTGTATAAGCAATAAGAAGAAGAGAAATTAATTTTGTTAGACGAAATGTCCACGTATAAATAGTTATATTCCATGTCATATAAAGGCTGCTTACAACACATGCTATGACAATAAGCGTTGTTAATATGAGAAAAGTTGCTTTCTTTTTACCCAAAGCGTTTCCTCCAGTGTAAAAGAAGCAAAATGAAAATAAAACTGCCAATAACACCCATCATTACACTGATAGGAATTTCAAAAGAATGGTGAATAATTCGTCCTAAAAGATCGCAAATTAATACCATTCCTGCACCGCTAATCGCTACCCAAGGGGCACTACGGTGCATATTGTCGCCTCTGTAACTTGAGACGAGATTTGGAACAATGAGTCCAACAAAGGGAATACGGCCAACTGTGCAGACAACTACAGCGGTAATTAACGCAATGATAAAAAGCCCCCATAACATGACGGCACGATAATTAAGGCCAAGATTGTTGGTTAAATCTTCTCCAAGACCAGCTACTGTGAAGCGATCGGCAGTAAAATAGGCAAGTGTGCATAAAGGAAGAGATAACCATAACAGTTCGTATTTTCCATCAAGAACCATTGAGAAACTACCAAACAAATAAGCCTGAAGAGAAGGAAGTAGCATTTCATAATCGGCAATAGCGTTGGTTAAGGAGCCAATAACATATCCCAGCATAATTCCTGTAAGTGGTACAATGAGAGTGGATTTTAAAGGAATCTGGCGTAATAAAAACATAAAAAGTAATGTACCAGCCATAGCAAAAGTTGTGGCAACAACCATTTTCCCAAGAACAGGCATATTGGGAACAAAAATCATAATAAAAAGAATACCAAATGACGCAGATTCGACAGTTCCAGCAGTTGAGGGTTCAACGAAACGATTACGTGTAAGAAGTTGCATAATCATACCCGAGAGTGCAAGTGCCATGCCTGCTAAAAGTACTGCAGCTGTGCGGGGAATACGTGTTTGCCAGAAGAGAAGCCATGCATTCGGATCTCCTGATAATAGGCTAGAAGGTGTTATATCGGAATAACCAACAAAAATACTTACGACAGAAAGTAAAATAATAACTATTATGGCCATCCAGTAACTTTTCATACTGAACTTTCTTTAAGAAAAATGAAAATAGCAGAGGTTAAAACGACCTCTGCTCTTAAATTTTATTTTTATGGTAAGCAAGTTATTTGTAAAATTATTTACTTTTTGCAAAAGCTTCGTTGAGTTGTTGTGCTGCTTCATATAATCCGGTTAGACCACCACTTGCTCGATACCAGCTCCAAGAATCTAGATAGATGATCTGATTTTGTTTCCAAGCTGTTATACGGCGAATAAGTTCATTGTCGAGAAGTTGCGCTGCGGATTGTCCTTCCCGCCCGATTGCAGCATCGCGATCAATAACCAATAACCAGTCAGGATTTGTGTCGAAAATAAATTCAGGGGAAATGAGTTGCCCATGCTTTTGCACAATCAGTTTGTCTGTTGCAGGAGAAATTCCAAAACTAGAATGAAGGATATCAAAACGTGATTTAGGGCCCAAAGCACTTATTTTTCCACCAGAGGTCATAAGTATCAGCCCTTTGCCTTGCCCTTCGGTGTTTTTACGAACTTTTGCTAATATTTCATTGAGTTTAGTGATTTCTTGTTCAGCTTCTTTTTCTTTGTCAAAAATTTTTCCAAGTATAGTGATATTACGCTCGATATCTTTAAGAGAGTTTTCATTTCCTACTGTCAAGTCAATAGTTGGGGCAATTTTTGATAAATCTTTATATTTAGACTGAGTGCGTGAAGAGATGATAATAAGGTCGGGCTGAAAAGCGGCAATTTTTTCATAATTTGGTTCAAAAAAAGTACCAATTTTTTCATAACGTGCATCATCAAAATGTTGCAGATAGACAGGTTTTTTACCTTCAGGGACACCGACGATTACCTTGATACCAAGGTGGTTCATATTATCAAGTGATGCAAGGTCAAACACTACAACTTTTTGGGGAGACGTAGAAATAGAAGTAGAACCTGAAGCATGCTCAATGGTTACATTTGCCGCAGAAAAAGTTGTAAAACTCATTATTGCAGTCAAAATAGATGCTATTCGTATTATATGTTTTGTAATCATTGTTTTATTCCTTTTCCTTAAAATACTAGAACCCATAATGAGACTTTTTTTACACACAATTAAAATAAAACGTACCACATAAAGCACATTATGTTGTAAAACAACTCAAAATATGTTAATAGGCTCCTTTCTTAAGTATTTAGTATTTTTGTAAATTATTTCTATTTATTTCTATCGGGATAATCAAATGATGATCACAGTGCTTAAAGACCGTAGGTGTTTGTGTGTTTTTACAGTAAGTGCTCTTTGTTTTTTTCAAAATATAGATGTTAATGCAAATCCAAAAAGTCGTACTTCTTTACAGCCAAGAGACCCTTTACAACAAAGAGTAATTGAGGCGGGAAGTGATGAGACCGTGATTATCACCAATATGAACTCCGAAAATCCTGACCATTTTATATCTAAAATAACTCGACAGAGTATGGATCCTGGAAGACGACAAATGAGTGGAATACGAAATAATAGCCAGGATAATCGGATTTCAAGCTCGCTCAGGAAACTTAGTGTTGGTAAAGGTGGGATGATTGCAATAACTGACGGAGTAGTTATTGCAGGTTCTCAAATAAAGGTAGCTGCTATAGCAGCCGATACAGGTTCAAGTATGAGTTTAGTCAGGGCATATATTGGTGTAAGTGGAGATATTTCATCTAAAGATCGTAATACTGGTTTGTTGACTACCCTTGCTGCTAAAAGTGTAATGAATGAAGGAACGGTTATTTTTATCAATGGAACAGGTGTCAGAACGTTATTAAGAGGGACTGCTGATTTAGATGGAGTGAAAATTATTGGGCATGGTGATAACACAGACAATGTGAAAAATAATATGGCTTTTCATGCAAGCCTTGGTGGTTGGGTTAACTTTAAGAATGGCAGTGTTGATGTTATTCGTGCCCATGGTGTGCGGCTTGATAATTTACCTATTGATCCTTCAAAGAGCGGGTGGGCATCGTCTACGGAATCTAGGATTAATAAGATTAATATTGAAAATTCAACCATCGAAGTAAAAGGGTGGACGTCTTATGGTATATATTTTTATGGAAATGGATCAGAAAAAAAACAAGGAACTGATTTTTTAGCAGGACTTGTTTCTTTGAAACAAACATCTCTCCATGTTCCAAATAGTACAGCTATTTATGGTGATGGAACTAAAGGTTATGTTGGCTTATCAAAATCAGATGTTTCTGGCAATTTATTATTAGAAGCTAAGAATGGATCTTCTGTAACGGTTATGGCTGATACTTCTTTGCTGACTGGTGGTGTCCGCGTTTTTAATGAAAGTACTGGTGAACTTTATTTAACTAACGGTTCGAGATGGTTTATTACAAAAAGTAAAACTCAAAATCCGCTGTGGTCGTTTATTTCATATGTGATGGTAAAAGATAGTGACATTATTTTTGAAAGACCAACTGCAGACGATTATCAAACATTACGTATTGGAAAAGGATTGGGTGAGGCTTATAGGGCACAGGGCGATGCACATATTTATCTTAATGTATCTTTGGAAGGAGGTGGTCGGTCGGGTGATCAAAGATCTGATCGAATTTTGATTAATGGTGATGTTTCTGGGACTACTAAGGTTCATGTGCTTGGCATATCAGGTAGTTTAGGAGAAAAAGTAGTCACGGGTAAAAGTGATTCAGGTATATCAATTATACAGGTTTCTGGAAGAGCAAAGCAGAATTCTTTTGTGCTACATTCTGGTTATGTTGCGCTGTCTGATTTTCCTTATCAATACCATCTTATTGCTTATGGTCCTGATTCTGAATTTGGGAAAGCAGATCCTGGGCAAAGATTGGTTGAAGGTAGGGGAGATTTTTGGGATTTCCGTCTTGAAAATAAATATAACAAGTTTGGGGTCAAAGCGGTTGTTCCGCAAGTTCCAACTTATCTGCTCTTACCCAATGCTTTGTTCTATGCTGGGTTGATGGGTGTCAACAATCAAACTGAGCTGTTAGGAACAATGGTGACGTCATTTGATCCATTTTTCAATGGAAAGCCGGCTTTTTTCATACGCGGTTATGGTGGTAGTCACAACTACACTTCTGACTTATCTATTTCGGAATACGGTTATGGTGGTAAGTTTGGTTATTACGCAACAGATGCGGCTGTTCTTTTGAATAGGCTAGAGAGTGAACAGAGTAGTACATTTATTGGAGTTATAGGTACTTATGGTAAATTATCACTCCAACCTCAAGATGTTGAAAAAAGTAAAAAAAGTAATTTTGATCACTGGTCTATAACTGCTTATGCTAGTTTGCAGCATAACATGGGGTTTTATGTCAATGGTCTTTTATCATACGGTTTATCTCGAGGAAATGTTGAAACGCTTGCGCGAGGTAAAACAGCAAGAATAACAGGCAATCCGCTGCGTGCAGCTTTAACAGGTGGTAAGGCTTTCTTAACTGGGTATGAAGGTCTTGTTTTTGAGCCACAGATGCAGCTTATTTATCAATATTTGAGATTTAATTCTGCTCGGGATGTTGGTGGTTTTGATATTGATATGGGCTCTCCTAGCCAATTAACAACACGTTTGGGTGGACGTCTTACCAAAACCCTTGCTAGAATTGGAGAGGGGCGTTCAGTATCTTTCTATAGTAAGCTGCACCTTATGAGCAGCTTTGGAGGAAAGCAGTTTGTGCAGTTCAAAGATACATTCCAGTTGGGTGCGTTTGGTTCTTCTATGGAAGCAGGTGTGGGTGTGCAGGCTCAATTGTCATCTCAGATAGCTCTGCATGGTGATGTGGTTTATCAACAAAAATTAACCAAAGCTGGTCTTTCAGGAAGTACTTTCTCAGGGGGACTACGTTATCGTTTCTGATTGATATTTTGGTGTTATATTAAAAGGGCATCTTATTAGTGTTTTAATCCATTGATAACGTAGAGCATAGATAAAGGCGCAGTGGTAAGAGCAACTAAACTGTGTTTTGAGGTAACTTTAACAGAATTTCGATATATTTATAGCTCTTAAAGGAAAAGTTTTGCAAGTATATCTAGCAATAAATATTAACTACTCATTCTTTTGAGTGAATCAAAGGAGTAGATTTTTTAATTGTAATTGCTATAGAAGATGCAATTAGGACTTTCAAAAAATCACCCATTGCAAAGCCTAATGAGCTTGTTAAAGCTGCTAACAAAGAAATCTTAGCAACATAAGCTAGCCACAATACTCCAAAAAGGTGTACAATCCCAAAACCACCTATAATATTTATGATTACTAATGTTATAAAATTTAACCGTAGCCAAAACAATTGGACTATAAAGCCAATAAAAAATGCAGCAATTGGAAAACCAATCAAATAGCCACCTCCCGCTCCTAAAAAGCTACCAATGCCTCCACGTCCACCAGCTAATAAAGGCAAACCAATGGCAACAAGTAAGAGAAATAATACTGATGCTAAAGCCCCTCTTTTTGCTCCAAGTATAGACCCTGCTAACATCGGTCCCATAGACTGGGCAGTAATGGGAACCCCATTAAAAAAGGGGAGAAAAATAGGAGGAAAAAGACCTAAAACTGCATAAAGAGCAACAAATAAAGCGATATAAGCAAGGTCTTTCGTATTCATCAAACTATTCTTTCAATATGAGTGTTCCCGTCATCCTTTAAAAGTGTATCATCAATATTACTATCATAAGAACGAGCTTCTAGTGCTTCAGCAACTTCTGAAGCCATTTTTATTATTCGTATAATTACAGGTATTGCAAGAGCTATAATATTTGTATCCAATCCGCGTGCTTTTTGCGCTTCACGTACCTCATTGAATTTTTCACTAACAACAGGAATAAATCTGATTGCCATAGATAAAACCATACTCAATTTTGATGGATTGATTCCAAAGCATCGGAAAGGTTGAAGTCCTGCTTCAATTGAATTCATCATATCAGAAACTTTTGTTGTGAATGAGATAAGTGATGCTAGAGGAATAAGAATGATAAAATGCAGTATAACTTCAAGGCCCGTTAGCCAGTTATTAAAAATAGCCTGAAAAATAAATATAAGAACTAAAAATAAGCTTATCAGTTTAAGCTGTTTTATCATATTGTTCAAAGGAATCTCAGCAATTCTATATAATAAAACCACTAATAATAAAAACAGGCATAAAATGAGTATAGATGAAACCATAGATATCATGGTTCCACATACAGTAAGGAAGAGTAACTTAACTCCTGGTTGAAGCCTATGAATAAATGTATCTCGAGGAAGGTATAGACTGATCATGACATTTTCATTGTGTATTCTTTGATAGCAATCGAAGGCACATCATCAACAATTATTTCTCCTTTATCAAAGACTAATACTCTATCGAATTTTTTTAAAAATTCTAAATCATGCGATACAACAATTGTTGTTTGTGGTAATTCTTCTATGACTTGCGCAACTTTGCGTTTATTGCGTAAATCAAGTAAAGTTGTTGGTTCATCAAAAATAATATAGTCTGGTTTCATGATTATCACACTTGAAATAGCGATCAATTGTTTTTGACCACCACTTAATAAATGCACTGCGTGATTTTTAAAGTTCTGCAGATCATAACGTTGTAAGATCTCATCGACGCGCTGCTTAATTTCTTCCTTACTTAATTTCAAATTTTTAAGGCCAAACGACAAGTCTTCGTGTACCAATGGTAACACGATTTGATTATCAGGATTTTGAAAAATAAATCCTACTTTACGCTTTACTGCTTTTGCATCGCGCTTTGTGTCCAGTCCATCAACGCTCACAAAACCGCTTGATGGGAGTTGTAAACCATTAATAAGGCGAGCAAATGTACTTTTTCCAGAACCATTCGCACCAATAATTGCAACTCGTCTTTCAGTGAGTTGTACAGTGATATTTTTTAAAACACACAAATCACCAAAGATTTGCGTCACCTTATCAAATTTGATTATTCCCAATGTCTATTCCAATCAATATCATTGATATTGCCTTTTTAGAATTATCGTTTCAGTTTATACGCCAACAATAAAAGCAAACACCATATAGGAATGATGACAACTGCCAAGCTCATGTCAGGCATGTGTGCAGGGATATATGATTCGATAAAGGTTTGTTTAATTCCCATTATGTTAAAGAGTTGGATCATTAGCCCATTTTCTCTAAAACCACTTGCAAACATAATGCCAAACAAAACTGCGAGAAAGAAAAGGCAGAGATAATTTGCGTAAGGATATAAACCAAATCCATAAACGAACGCATCTTTTTTGTCTTTATGCGCTTTTCGAAATTTCGAATGAACAATAATAATAATAGCCCAAGTGAGCGCTGCTGTTGCAGTTGTAATGCTCATGATATGGATAAAAATATTCTCTGGTATAAAGAAATTAATAACAACTATCACTGCGGTACAGACCGATGAAAAAAGGATAGCAATATAAGGAACACGAGCGGCATTCAATTTACTAAAGATGTGCGGTGCATTTTTTTGCGTAGCTAAACTATAAAGCATACGGCCATTAGAATACATACTACTATTGTAAACTGAAATGGCAGCTATAATCACTACAAAATTCAGAATATGACCAGCTGCAGGAATGCCAATTGTTTCGAAAATAGAGACAAAAGGGCTACTGTTTTTTCCAATCATATTCCATGGAATTATCATCATAATGACGCTAATAGAACCAACATAGAAAATAATAATCCGCCATATAACCTTACGAATGGCCGTTGGAATTGTTTTTTGTGGATTTTCAGCTTCTCCAGCTGCTACACCAATAAGCTCTATTCCCCCAAAGGAAAACATTACTATAGTCGTAGCTAGTGCAACTCCCATTGCCCCATAAGGAAAGAAACCACCATGATCCCAAAGATGGTGAATGCTCGCTTGGGAGCCATTCATTCCAGTGACAATAAGAAAAATTCCGAAAACAATCATACCAACAACAGCAGCTATTTTGATGAAAGCTAAGCCAAATTCAAACTCTCCATAAAGGCGAACATCAATAAGATTAATTAGTGTAACAAGTAAAAGAACAATAAAAGCTGATTTCCAGTGATCAATTAAGATCCAGTGGTCAAGATACAAACCAATGACTATAAGTTCAGTCATGCTGACAACAATATAGAGAAACCAATAATTCCAACCTGTAATAAAACCAGCCAAGCGTCCCCAATATTTATAGGCAAAAAAACTAAAAGCACCTGAGGTTGGTTCTTCTGCTAACATTTCCCCTAACATTCGCATAATGAAATAGACAATCAATCCTCCAATAAGATAACCTAAAATAATTGAAGGGCCAGCTAATTGAATAGCTTCTGTTGATCCGTAGAAAAGACCCGTTCCAATCACACCTCCTAAAGCAATCATTTGAATGTGACGACTTTGAAGACTACGCTTCAATTCATTGTTTTTTTCTTCAAGCATTATTATTTATTACTCTTTATGGTATTTAACTTTTATAAAAATAGCCCAATAATATAACTATTTCTGTTAATGTGTTATATGGATATTCCGTTAAAATAATAAAGTCGGATACGCTCCTCTATTCTCTATTTGAATTAACGATATTCATTTTGTCATATTGGACTGTTTATAATATCAAATCATTGATATTGATTGCACACTGTGCGAATGCATCATATGGGCTACAACGCAGTTAGATCAAGTATTAATATAGATAATGAAAAGCGTCTTTGTTTTTTAAAAGTATTGTGAGCTTGCTTACAAAAATATATCTTGAAATGATAATGGCTCGTTTTTGTAAATGTGATATTTGTAAAGTAATAATGAAAGTATAAATCTTGTAAAAGCCAAAAAAATCTTTTTAAACTGCATTAAGAAAAATATAAAATTTTTTAATTACACTAAAATATTATTTCATTTGATAGTTTTTCATCAATTATATCTTGTAAAAAACAAAAAGTTATCATAATTATTATTGGAAATAGATATGCTAATTTCAGTAAAGATAATCTAAAATTTTTAATCAACACGAATTTTGAAAAAAAATTCATTTTTTAAATATTGCACCCAGATTTTTTCACTTTTAATATACAGATATTTTTATGCTTCATAAAAGCATTTTAACATTATTTTGCCACTTTTAAAATGTAGCTTTTTTACTTTTTGATGTTGTATGTAATTGTAAATTGGGTAAGGTAGTTTGCTTGTATTTTATACTACCAAAAGCGGAAAGTACTGCTTATTATTAATTCTCGTAAATTTCCTTTTCTAATCTGAATAACGGTTGAGGCGTGGGGATTCTTATAAAAATTTGCATACTTGCTTTTACGTATACTTTTGATTATTACCCTCAAGCTGATTTTGATGATTAATAAATAAATTTATGCCGCATTAGCTCAGTTGGTAGAGCACATCATTCGTAATGATGGGGTCGCTGGTTCAAATCCGGCATGCGGCACCATATTTTATCTATAGCATGTTGAAATATATAGATTTTTACTTAATTTTCTAATTTTTAGACCACCCTTTAGAGTTTATATAATTTTATCTAAATTTGTGTTATTTGCAGCTTATTTCCTTTGGAATAAATGCCAAGATTTCTTTTTTTCTCCATCTTAACTGATTTACCCAGCTTATATGGTTTGGGAAATAATCCTCGTGTCACCCAATTGCGAATCGTTGTTGTCGATACGCTAAAAAGCTGCGCACATTCACGTGTCGTAACGTATCTATCGCCATCATCAAATATTATTTCATTACCTTTCTTTTTATATTACGTAAATTGGGTGGGGGCGCTGGTTGGGAGGGATGTA
The DNA here is from genome assembly GCF_002022505.1 of Bartonella sp. WD16.2. NCBI lineage: Bacteria > Pseudomonadati > Pseudomonadota > Alphaproteobacteria > Hyphomicrobiales > Bartonellaceae > Bartonella > Bartonella sp. WD16.2. Next base: position 1,231,347 of record NZ_CP019781.1, on the reverse strand, counting down.
AGTAAAAGAGCGCCCCCGATGGGGTTTAAGCAGCTTGTGTAAAGATTCGGGTTTCTTGTTCTATTTCTTCTAAAAAAATTTCGACAGCTTTATTGATACGCTCAATCTGCTCATCATCACGTTGAACGCGTTGAATCTTTAAACGAAAACGAGCTAATTTACGTTTGACCAAAGGATCATAACTGACAAAATCACACCATTTTCGCCCTGTGCAAGCCATTTGGAATTGCATTTGCAAGATATATTCAGGTTTGATTTTGCCATGTCGCAAAAAAAACATATGCGTTGCCGGTTGAGGACATTTGACTTCTATGAGACCCTCATCTCCAACAAGACCATCAGGACTAGCCCCTGCCATTTCAATTGTCGGGTGAGGAATAAACCCACACCGTGTGACAGTAACCAAACGTCTAAGACTGTATTTTTTAATTGCCTCATCTTCATATTTACGCCCCCATCGCATAGCAGGCGTTTCATAAGATGGTATTATTTCATCTTCTAAACGTTCCCTGATAAGTTTATTTTTGTACTCTTCATATTTACTTGTCGGTGAGCCTTTACTTGTTTTTCCGACAATGCTGTCAATATTTGAAGCTGTAACTTTACCTAAACGAGCTTGAAACCACTCTGGTGTCCTTTGTTCCATGTCACACCCCTGGTAGATCTTGTTGAGTTGGTGTGTTTGGTTGTTTTGGTGAAGGTAAAGTTTGTTGCTCTTCTTCCATTTGGAAGCGTTGCCTTTCTTTCAAACCTTCTAAAATAATTTGCCCCGTCTCATGAGACATTTCTATGAGGCTTGCGACTTCTGCAAAAGAGAGTACCTTTTCTTCTTCTGTTTTTGTTTGTTTCATTAATTCTCTGATTTGCGCAAGCACTTCATTAGATACCCTCTCGTCTTGGGGATTGTGATTAACCTCATTGATAAAAGCCTCATTAATACAATCGACCTCATCTTCGTCATAGATATCATCAAAACCAAAGGCATAACGTGCACATTGTGTAATGGCCTTATAACATAACATGCGAGAAGAAGATTTTCGCCAGTGTTCTGTATCGCATCTACATTCTTCCATCTCTTCAGAGATTTCTATTGGATATTTTATGTTCTTCAAATATATAGCGCATTCATAAACAATCACTTTGCCTTCATTATCGCGTTCTTTTTTTAATTTCATTCTATTAAAGTTAGGATGTGAACGTATGATATTGAGCCATCCTTCAATAGAAGTCATCACGCTAATACCGCCTCCCCTTTTAGGGATGACGTATATTTCTTTATCTAGAGGATTTAACCTATACCTATCGGCAAGGTAAATAAAGTCTTCAAAGTCTTCCGCAGAAATATTGAAATTGATACAATTCTTTATGATTTTTTTGCAAAATTCTTGTTCAGAGAAACTGTATGGCCACATTATTGACTTAGATGATGACAGCTTATGGCACACCTCATCAGCATTTGATGTCAATATGAGTAGGAAAATTTTAGAGAAAGCTTCCAAAGCAGCCACTGCAAGATGGAATAAGAGAAGAGAGGGGAAAAGTTATGTCAACTAAAATGTCATAGATAAGATTCTATCTGCATGATTGGATCAGTGGTACAGATGCAATGACACTAGGGCAAAGAGGAGCTTATATTACGCTTCTTATTCGCATGTATGACAAAAAGTCACCTGTGAAAGAAGATTTTAAAACACTTGCATGTGCATGTAATTGCACTGAAAAAAGTTCGTAACTATTGTCGATTATTTAATCAAAAATGACAAGTTAGTCCAAACGAATGAAGGATTATGGAATCTTCGTGTTGAAGAAGAGCTTAAAGATTTTACTGATAAACAAGAGCATATATCACAAGTGCGCAGTGAAGCTGGGAAAAAAGGTGCACAAGCAAAAATGCTTAAAAAACAATTTGCTAATGATTTTATTGAAGCAAACGATAAGCAAAATAATAATTTGCTTCAAGCAAACGATAAGCAAAATCAAGCTATAAAGAATCAGAATCAGATATATAAAAAAACTAACACTATCGTGTTATCAAAAAAAGAAAATGCTTTGGAAGATTTAGCAACTGAAGTTTCGGTTCAAAGTAAAACAACCGATAATGCTGTTGAGCAGCATTTGGATCACGATACACCCTCATCAGAAAATCAATCACCCGTTTCACAGCAAAAAAGCACTGAAAAGAAAACTAAGCGGTCTAGGGATGGACGAGGATGCCGATTGCCTGAGGATTTCGAACCTGACTTGCAATACGCAATCGACAAGGGCTTAACGCATGATGAGGCGTTGTTAGAGTTTGAGAGATTTAAAAACTACTGGCTAGCAAGACCAAGCAAATGTGCAGAGGCTGAGGATTGGCAGATGTTATGGTACGGCTGGATTACTAACCAAAATGGAACATTATTAAAAAAGAGGGAAAAACAAGACAATGAAAAACGAAATGGCGGTTATGGAAATTACTCTCGACGGGAAAAAAGTGTTGGTGAACGCATCGCAGATAATATCCGCAATCTCGGGTCTAGAGGTTTCTTTAATGCAAATTTGCAAAATGATAGCACCGGGATTCCCATTACACTTGAAAGCTGGGAGTGCATTGACGAAACAGCAAGAGATGGTGGCGTTGAGAGCTTATGATCAGCTTCAAGAATTGTTTGCTGTGAAAGCTGATGGAGAGGTCATTGCAGAGGCTATGCGTATATTTTCGTGTGGTTTGAAAATATCGCAAAACTCAGATGAAGAAGGTATGTCGCTTGCGTATGGAATGGCTCTTGAAGGCGTAAGCAGTTGGGTATTGCAAACGGCTACAAAGGGTGCCTTGAAAGGAAAAGCAGAAGGATTAACACGACCTTTATGCCATCAACAGCAGATTTTTATCATTACTGTGAAAAACCTGAACACAGTATTCGCACAAGGGCTAGTTGTATTCTTAAAGATCTTCAAAAGCCTGAGTTAGAAAGCAAGAAACAGGAGAAGTTGGTAATGTTAGAACGTCTGGAAGCTTTTCAAAAAGAACTTCGCAAAACATTTGAGACAGCAAAATAGAGAAAAGTGCTGATCAGTTTTGGATTAGATGTGCATTTAAATCAACAGAAACGCATCTTAGAGAAAGATTTAAAAGTTTTTTGATGAATTTCCCCAAACACATTGGGAACATAAAACACTCTGTACGGGGCTAATTTAAGGAAAATAGAACAGATGCAAAAATTAGGGCAATCGCTATGAAAATTGTAACAGGTGATGAGTTTTTTGTTTGATAGTAAAAGATAGTTTTGTTATACAAATATCCAAGTGCTTCAAAAACACTTAGCGATAAGCGGATAGGTTACGAAACAATCTCTCCAATGTCTTTTAAAAGCTGAATTTTCTTTATACATATTCTAGCGTATAGTGGTTTTGTCGGGTGTAGTTACACCATACAATACCCTTTATGGGGAAAGTGTAACGACGGGCTTATCGCCGTGTTTTTGAGCGCCCGGCGCCCTTTTGGGTGTCAATCAAAAACATCTTTACGATAAGGAAAAATCCAAATGAAAAAATATGAATTTACAAGTGAAATCAAAGAAATTGAAGGGTATACTTTTCATTGTATTCATGCATTAAGAGACTTTGGTGATGTTAAAGCTGGTGACCTTTGTGGTTTTATAGAGAAAGAAGACAATCTTTCTCATGATGACAATTGTTGGGTTGGGGGTAGTACATTGGTGTGTTGTGAAGCTTTAGTTTACGACAATGCTATCGTGTGTGATGATGCTGTTGTTTGTGGACACGTTTATGGGAATGCTCGTATTTTAAAGAAAGCATGGGTTCATAATGATGCACATATTTATGGGGATTCTGAGGTCTCCGGTTCAGCTCGTATTAAACCAGGGGCAAAAGTTGCTGGTTCTGCAAAAATTTATGGTTCTGTTTATGGTAATGCAAAAATTTCTGGTAATGGATGTGTTTGAGGAAAAGCATATGGAAATGCAAAAATCACAGGACAAAACGAGTAGTCTATTCCAACAAATTGTGAGGTTTATGAAGGCGATAATATCGTCGAGGTTGCTACAGCAGCGTAAATAACAGGCACGGGGGCGCCTGCTTTTAAACAGCAAAACAAAGCCGCGTCATTTATGTGATGCAGCTTAACGTTTTCAGAAATAATCTTGTAAAATTGTTTAACTTAAATGTTGTTTACTCTAACGTTATTTAAGATTAGGGAATAAGATTTTCCAAATGATGTAAGCATTAAAGAGAATTTTTATTCACAACTTTAGAATAAAAAATCCTATGGTATTTTCATCTCCTTTATAGAGAGAGAATACAGAGCCATTTATTTGTACTATTAAGTAAAAATCCTCAAAACTACTAAACTCCCAACACCTCTTGATGTGACAATAATCAAAATCGTTCTTAAACAAATAATCAGACAAATAGTAATTGATGCTTGCAATACGCTGGTTAACCGCATCATGATCATGAAAAATATCAATAACGTCTTTCTGAAAATTAACATCAGGATTTTTTCTTTGGTAATTGTTGTAGACACAGATGAGAAGATCATCAAAAATTTTCTGCCATTGAATGTTTGTTTTTGATGTTAAGAGAGCATCCTGTTCTAAGGTTGCATCTCCATTATGATGTGTCTTTAAAAACCTAATTCTCTCAGGTATATAAAACATAGCTTTTTTCTGTAAGCTCTATGTGTTTTTCAGTTTTTCTTGTTAATAGGTTTTCATCCACAGAACCGTTTTCTGTGTTCATTATGCTTTAAAGAAGATCATATTTTTTCAAAATATCTCTTATTGCTTGAACCAATTGATTTTCTTTAACGGTTATTTGCGCTGGTCGACTTTCACGTTTTTCTTGCACTTTCTGCGGGACGAGCAGAAAGTGGTACAATTCCTCGAGAATCGATGGCCGTTGCGCCATCAGTTATTGTTACTCCTGTTTTTTCTTGGGCAGGTTTTTATCTTGGAGGTCAGATTGGTGTTTTTTCGAGTAAAACTGATCTAAGTTCAAGTTATTTAAAGAATGGTGATGTTGAAAAATGGGCTTTAATTAAGAAAGATTTTATGCCTAAACTTTCAGGGTTTGTTGGAGGTTTTTATGCAGGTGCCAATGTTAGTTTCGGGAATAATTTTATTCTAGGTGTTGATACGGATATAGTTTTGTTTAATAAAAAGGACATAAAAACTATTGATATAAACGATGGTGGTGAAAATAAAGAGTTAAAAAATAAAAACGTAACGAGAGATTCTGAAGGAATAGTTTCTGCTTCTGGTTATGATACTTATAATGAAGACGTTGTTCCAAAAATTAAATTTGCAACTTATAATCATACTTTAAAACAGAAATGGGTTGGTGCTACGCGGGCACGTATCGGTTTTGTTGCTGATCGTGTTATGCCTTATATCGCTGGTGGTGTTTCTTATACGCAGTTTCAAGATATCTTATTGAGATCGAACGAAGAACAAGGTCAAATAATGATTAATACAATAGGAGAAAAAAGGACAATGATTGGTTATATTTTTGGTGTTGGTGTTGATTTTGCGATGATAGGTAACACTATTTTGCGTACAGAGTATCGTTATTCGGGTTTTGGTAAACAGAAATTCACAAAGAATGGAATTGAGCGTAGTTATAAAGCTAATGATTTCCGTATAGGTATGGCCTATAAATTCTAATGTTTATAAAGTTAAGTTATGAAAAAAGCTCTATTAATAGAGCTTTTTTGATCAATTCGCATTATAAGGAACTGTTTTTGGGATGGAGAAGAGGTTAAGTTATTTTCTTAATTGAATTTTGACAAGTTTTTGTGTTTATAATAGCAGCCATATTTAATCCGGGGTTATTGTGAATAGTAAAAAACAATATATGGTAATATTATTGTATGTTTTAGGGGGAGTATGTAAACGTTGGCACCATAGTAGTTAATCGCTAACTTGAGTGAGAAGCTTGTCTATAAAGTGATCGATACAGCTATTATAATCTTTAGAAAGCGGTAAGCTGCAAAAGGGTAGTATTTATGAGCTGTTCTATAATAACAGCAAATTAAAAAGAAATCTTGATAGTTGGTATTTATAAAGCCCAACTCTAAAGATATCTCCCAAGATAGAAATTTTTCACCTAGATTTATTGCTACATTTGTTATGCAAAACTGCCAAATGGTTGGTTTTGCGTAATGCTGTGAATTATGAGCAAAAAAATATCTTCGGTTATTCAGGACGGTAGGTGAACATTGGGGGGGAGTCAGACAATGAGTTTATCTTTAAAATACCTGATTTTGTGTATGATTTATCGCGTAATTTTTAGGCGAGTTTGTTTTACGGTTTGTGTTTTATAGGTGTAGTCTTTTTGTTTTAGGCTTTGTATTTTAGGGCATTTTTAGAGAGCCTTTTGTTAATGTTTTATGTTTTTTTGTAAGGGGGTTTAAGGGGGGGCGTTTAGGTTTGTGGTAAGCCGTTCAGGAATGATTTTGTTTTTATCTTTTTTTATGAACAGTTTGTCTCTTTTAATCGGATTGGTTTAAAGAGGATGTAGGGTTATGGTTATGCGTCGTGTCTTAAAACATCATGTTTGTTTATGTGTCCTCTCAACGGCTATTGTGGCTGGGTTGGCTCTTATTACATCTCAAAAAGTATATGCTCAAGCACAGAATTGTGGGGGTTGGGTTCAGAGTAGTGAGGGGTTGTGGTCGAGGCATCATGATGAGAAGGAGGGGAAGATTGTGTGTAACAGTAGCAGTGGGACAAGGACGCTGGAGGGTGAGAGAACAATAGATATGAGTGACCCTGATGAGGAGGCTGTGAAGATAACGGGGTCGAAGGCGGATATTACGATAGGAGATAATCTGCTGACGGTTAAAAATGGTGATAGGAGTGATAAATCGGCGATTAGGGTGGAACAGGGGGCGAGGCTGACGTTGAAGGAGAATGTTAGTATTACAAATGTGCAGAAGGTAATGGAGGTTGATGGTTCAGGGTCTGTGATTACGGTAAATGGGGGGACATTTGGGTTGAAGGATGCGATTGGAGCAAGGAATGGGGAGGGGAGGGTTATGATTGAGGTGAAGAAGGGGGGGAGGATTGTTTTTGATAAGAGGGCGGTGGGGAGTCTGACTATTAGTGGGGGGGAGGGAGCTACGACTAAGGTAACGGGGATAGAGGTGAGTGGAACAGGGGGAGAGGTGGAGGTGAGGAAGGGAACGACAGTTAGTTTTACAGGGGTGACAGAAGCGATAAAGATTAAGGGTAGTGCAGAAGCTACTGTAAGTGGAGGGGGTACTATAAATGTTACGGGAAAGAGTACGGGGATTAAGATGGAAGGCTTAGGGAAGGCTGATGTGATGAATCTGACTGTTAATGGGAGTGGGGGAACAACAGTAACAGGGGCTGAGGTCAGTAATGGGACGTTGATGATGAATATGGTGAAGTTGATGCAGGTCACAACAGGGGCAAAGGTAACAGGGGGTGGGACGCTGAAGGTGCTTGAGGGGACGATTACGGGAAAGGGTACGGGTACGGGGGTGGAGATGGATAGTTCAGGGACAGTCACGTTGACCAGTGTGAAGATTTCGGAATTTGCAAAAGGGGTGGAGGCGAAGAATGGGCAGTTGGTGATAAATGGTACGTCGACGATTACAGTTACAGATGGTGGGACGGGGGTGAAGGTGTCGGGAAGTGCAACGGCTGATTTGACAAGGGTGAAGATTACGGTTACGGGGATGTATGGGACGGGGCTTAATATAACAGGAGGGAGTGCTACTATGATGGGGGGAGAGATTACGGGAACTGGGGGAGCTGAGAGTAGGAGTACGGGGGTGAAGATGGATAGCTCGGGGACAGTCACGTTGAATACGGTGAATGTTTCAGGGGTGCAAACAGGGGTGGAGGTGACAAAGGGGACGCTGAAGGTGACAGAAGGGTCGATTGGGGGGAAGACGTGGGGGGTGAAGGTGTCGGAAAGTGCGACGGCTGATTTGACAAGGGTGGGGATTACGGTTACGGGGATGTATGGGACGGGGCTTAATATAACAGGAGGGAGTGCTACTATGACGGGGGGATCAATTACGGGAAGTGGGGGAGCTGTGAGTACGGGTACGGGGGTGAAGATGGATAGCTCGGGGACAGTCACGTTGAATACGGTGAATGTTTCAAATTTCAAAACAGGGGTGCAGGTGACAAAGGGGACGCTGAAGGTGACAGAAGGGTCGATTGAAGGGAAGACGTGGGGGGTGAAGGTGGATGGGAGTGGGAGGTTGGAGATGAATGGGGGGACGATTGAGGGAGAGAATGGGACGGGGGTGTGGATGGAGGGGGGTGGGACGGCTAAATTGACAGGGGTGACGGTTACGGGAGGGAGTCAGGGGGTGAGGGTGCAGGAGAGTGGGACGTTGGTGATGACAGAGGGGTCGATTGAGTTTAAGGGGGATTATGGGGTGCATGTGAGGGATAATGCGACGGCTAAATTGACAGAGGTGACGATTACGGGAAGTGGAACGGGGGTATATGCGGGGACTGCAAAGACAGTGACATTGAATATGGTAGATATTTCACAGGTACAAATGGGGGTGAATGCAGCGGCAGGGCAGTTGGTGATGAATATGGGGACGATTACGGTTACAAATGGGGGGACGGGGGTGAAGGTGTCGGGGACGGCGACAAGTGCTGAGTTGAAGGGGACGCAGATTAAGGGAAATGGGGGTGGTACGGGGATAACTGCGGCGGGGAAAAAGGTGACGATGACCAATGTGGATATTTCAAAGGTACAATTGGGGGTAGAGGTGAAGAAGGGGACGGGAACAATGACGATCACAGGAGGGTCGATAAAAGAAGTGAAGTGGGGGATAAATATGGAGGGGGGTAAGAAATTGGTGATGGATGGGGGGACGACAATTAGTTTTACGGATGGATATGGGGTGAAGATACAAAATAATGTGACGGCTGAGTTGATGGGGACGGTGATTACGGGAAATGGGGGTGGTACGGGGGTAACTGCGATGGGGACGGGAAGTGTGACGATGAATATGGTGGAGATTTCAAATGTACAAATGGGGGTGAATGCGACTGGTGGAACGGTGACAATCACAGGAGGGTGGATAAGAGAGGTGGAGAAGGGGATAGATATGGAAAAGGGGACGTTGGTGGTGAAGGATGGGACGAGGATTGAGTTTAAGGGAAAGCATGGGGTGAGAGTGGGGGGAGGGGTGACAAGTGCTACTTTGACAAATGTGATGATTGAGGGAACTGATGGAAAGGGTACGGGGGTGTGGATGGAGGGGACGGGAAATGTGACGTTGACCAGTGTGGATATTTCAAAGGTACAATTGGGGGTAGAGGTGAAGAAGGGGACGGGAACAATGACGATCACAGGAGGGTCGATGACAGATGTGCAAATGGGGATAGATATGGCGGGAAGTGGGACGTTGACGGTGGAGGATGGGACGAGGATTGAGTTTAAGGGGACGCATGGGGTGAAGGTGGGAGGATCGGTGACGAGTGCTACTTTGACAGGGGTGACGATTAGGGGAACTGGGGGAGATGGCACGGGTACGGGGGTACATGCAGAGGGAGGGAAGGTGACGGTGACAGGGGGGTGGATAAGAGAGGTGCAAACGGGGATAGATATGGCGGGGAAGGGGACGTTGACGGTGAGTGGGACAGAGATTCAGTTTAAGAATGGGCACGGGGTGAGAGTGGGAGAGAAGGTGACGAGTGCTACTTTGACAAATGTACAAATTAAGGGAACTGATGGAAAGGGTATGGGGGTACATGCAGAGGGAGGGAAGGTGACGGTGACAGGGGGGTGGATAAGAGAGGTGCAAACGGGGATAGATATGGCGGGGAAGGGGACGTTAAAGGTGGAGGATGGGACGAGGATTGAGTTTAAGGGGACGCATGGGGTGAAGGTGGGAGGATCGGTGACGAGTGCTACTTTGACAGGGGTGACGATTAGGGGAACTGGGGGAGATGGCACGGGTACGGGGGTACATGCAGAGGGAGGGAAGGTGACGGTGAAGGGAGGGTCGATAACAAATGTGCTAACGGGGATAGATATGTCTGGAAGTGGGACGTTAAAGGTGGAGGATGGGACGAGGATTAGTTTTAAAGGGACACATGGGATAGGCGTGTGGGGGGATGTGACGGTTAGTTTGACAGGGACGAAGATTATGGGAGAGGGAAATGGAAGTGATGGGTCAAGTACGGGGATTGGGGTGATAATGGCGGGGAAAACGATGACGATGGATAAGGTGGATATTTCGGGGGTAGCAATGGGGGTATATGCGGGAAGTGGGAAGTTGGTGATAAGGGAGGGGACGACAATTAATTTTGCGAAAACTTATGGGGTGAAAGTGGGAGCATCGGTGACAAGTACTGAGTTAACAAGGGTGACGATTGTGGGAGAAGGAAAGGGTACGGGGGTGTATGCGGGGGGCAAAACGATGATGATCACAGGGGGGTCGATAACAAATGTACAAATGGGGGTAAGGGTGATGGCAGGGGAGTTGGAGATAAAGGATGGGACGGTGATTACGGTTACGGAGAATGGAACCGGGGTGGGTGTGTGGGGAGGAACAGCGACGGCTGAGTTGACAGAGGTAACGATTAAGGGAGAGGGAAGTAATGGGTCAAATACGGGGATTGGGGTGATAATGGCGGGGAGCTCGGGGACAATGAAGGATGTACGTATTTCAGGGGTTGGTATGGGGGTGGAGGTAAAGGCAGGGAATCTGACAATCACAGGAGGGGAGATAAAAGAGGTGCAAACGGGGATAGCTATGATGGGGGATGGAAAGTTGACGGTGGAGGATAATACGACAATTAGTTTTACGCGGGGGTATGGGGTGAAGGTGGGAGGAATGGTGACAAGTGCTCAGTTGACAAAGGTGACGATTACGGGAACTGATGGAAAGGGTAAGGGGGTGTATGCGAAGGGTGGAACGGTGATGGTTAGTGGGGGGTGGATAAGGGGGGTGCAAACGGGGATAGATATGTCTGGAAGTGGGACGTTGACGGTGAAGGATGGGACGGTGATTACGGTTACGGAGAATGGGTATGGGGTGGGTGTGTGGGGAGGAACAGCGACGGCTGAGTTGACAGAGGTAACGATTAAGGGAGAGGGAGAGGGTAAGGGTACGGGGGTATATGCGGAGGGAGGGAATCTGACAGTGAAGGGAGGGTGGATAAGAGAGGTGGAGAAGGGGATCGTTATGATAGGGGATGGGATGTTGATGGTGAAGGATAATACGACAATTCATTTTACGCGGGGGTATGGGGTGTATGTGGGAGGAGGGGCGACAAGTACTGAGTTGAAGGATGTACAAATTAAGGGAGAAAAAAGTGGTTACGGGGTATATGCGGGGGGGGAAGGAAGGGTGACGGTGAAGGGAGGGTCGATAAAAGAGGTGCAAACGGGGATCGTTATGATGGGAAAGGGGACGTTGGAAGTGAAGGATAATACGACAATTCATTTTACGCGGGGGTATGGGGTGTATATGGGAGGAGGGGCGACAAGTACTGAGTTGACAAATGTACAAATTAAGGGAGGGAGAAGTGGTTACGGGGTATATGTGAGTGGGGGAACGGTGATGGTTAGTGGGGGGTCGATAAAAGGGGTTTGGAAGGGGGTGGAGGTGTTGGCAGGGGATCTGACGGTGAAGGGTGGGACGACAATTCATTTTATAGGGGATGGAGCTGGAGTATATGTGGAAGAGAAGGTAAAGAGTGCTACTTTGACAAAGGTGACGATTAGGGGAACTGGGGGAGATGGGAGTACTGGGGTAATAATGGAGAGCTCGGGGACGATGACCGATGTGGATATTTCAAATGTACAAATGGGGGTAACTGCAATGGGTGGAGCGGTGACGATCACAGGGGGATCGATAAAAGAGGTAGAGAAGGGGATCGTTATGATAGGGGATGGGATGTTGATGGTGAAGGGTAAGACAGAGATTCAGTTTGAAAAGGGAGATGGGTATGGGGTGTATATGGAGGGATCGGTGAATGCTAGTTTGATGGATGTAACGATTACGGGAGAAGAAAAGAAAGGTACGGGAGTATATGCAGAGGGGGGGAAGGTGTGGTTGGAGAATGTACATATTTCAGAGGTTGGAACGGGGGTAGAGGTGATGAGGGGAGAGGCGTGGTTGAAAGAGACGCATTTGGGAAATGTTGCAAAAGGGATGAATATCGAAAACGGGGATGTGTACATGGAAAAAGGATCAATAGAGTTTGATGGAGAGCACGGCATTCATCTCAAGCAGGGGAATGTTGATTTAAGGGGTGTCAGCATGACTTATACGGGCAGTGATAAGACTGCTAACTTCATCAATGTTGAAGGGGGAACAGTTTTGGCAGAAAATGTAACAATCACAGGAAATGACAAGGGGCAGGGCTTAAAGGTCATAAAGGGGGGAGCAGTGTGGTTGAAAAATACAACCTTTACCAATGTCAAAAATGGTATGACTGTTGAGGGAAGGAGTACCATACGTATGGAAAAAGGAGGCATTACTTTTAAAGAAGGGCACGGCATTTATCTCAGTGGGGGACAGGCTTTGTTAAGTAGTTTCAATATTACAGGACAAGGTCGTAAGAGTATAGGGATGGGGGTGAGTAACTCAGGAGAAGTAATGATGAGGGGGGTGGAGATTTCAAAGGTTGGAATGGGAATACGGATGACAAGTGGGAATCTGGTGATGAACCGGGGATCTATTGCTTTTAATGGAGACTACGGTATCAATCTTGTTCTAGGGCATGCCCTGTTAAATGAGCTCACCATTACAGGATCTGGTATTAGTAACACTGGAACGGGGGTAGAAGTGGGGTATGGAGGAAAAGTAATAATGAAGGGGGTGAATGTTTCAGGGGTAGCAATGGGGGTACAAGTGACAACAAGTAGTGGAGCGGCGTGGTTGAAAGAGACATACTTTACCGATGTCAAAAATGGTATAATTGTTACAGAGGGGAATGTGATTATGGACAAAGGAGGTATTGCTTTTAAAGGAGATTACGGGATCAATCTTGCAAAGGGTAATGTTGTTTTAAAGAGCGTCAATATGACTTATGCGGGCAGTGATAAGACTGCTAACTTCATGAGGGTCGAAGGGGGAACAGTTTTGGCAGAAAATGTAACAATTTCCACTTCAGGAAATGTAAGTAAAGGGCTGGGCTTAAAGGTCATAAAGGACGGAAAGGTTGTCTTGAAAAATACAACCTTTACCAATGTCAAAAATGGTATGACTGTTACAGAGGGGGTTGTGCGTATGGAAGGTGGGGAGATAAGCTTTGATGGAAAGCACGGCATCGATCTTATCCAGGGTCAGGTTGCTTTAATGGTGGTCAAAATGACTTATCAAGGAAATAGTCCTACGGCTGACTTCATCAAAATTACCGGAGAGGATACTACTACAAATGCTGTGGAAACGATCCTTTCTAAAAAGAAGGCCGCAGTCGTTGCAGCAAATCTAACAATCAACGGAAATGGTCATGGGCAGGGCTTGCATGTAATAAGGGGTGGACGGGTTGTATTGATGAAGCCAACTTATACTGATGTTTACAATGGGATGACCATTAAAGAGGGTGCTGTACAGGTACTGGGTGGGGAGATGACTTTTAAAGGAGAGCATGCTGTCTATCTTAATCGGGGCCATGCTTTGTTAACTAATGTCGCTATGAAGTATACAGGAGATAATGACAAGAGTACTTTCTTAAAGGTCGAGGCAAAAGGAAATGCTCTAAATACAGCAGATATTAGGGGGACGGGCATTAAAATCGAGGGAAATGGTCATGTACAAGGGGTTCATGTGGAAAATGGGGGGCGGGTGATGTTAGAAAGTGCGGTCTTTTCTAATATCAAAAATGGGGTTACTGTGTTGAATGGTGAATTCTGGATGAAGAAGGGGGAAATTGAGTTTAAAGGAGAGCATGCTGTCAGTCTTTCAACGGGGAAGGTCGTGCTCAATGGCGTTATTATGAACTATGGGGGTGATAGAAGGGTAAAGAGGGGTGCTAACTCTACAAAATTCATCAAAGTCGAAGGAAAAGGTGCAAATCTTACCGCAGTCAAGGTGATGATCATTGGTAATGATAACGGACAGGCGGATGGTTTGATGGTGTAGTCTTTTTGTTTTAGGCTTTGTATTTTAGGGCATTTTTAGAGAGCCTTTTGTTAATGTTTTATGTTTTTTTGTAAGGGGGTTTAAGGGGGGGCGTTTAGGTTTGTGGTAAGCCGTTCAGGAATGATTTTGTTTTTATCTTTTTTTATGAACAGTTTGTCTCTTTTAATCGGATTGGTTTAAAGAGGATGTAGGGTTATGGTTATGCGTCGTGTCTTAAAACATCATGTTTGTTTATGTGTCCTCTCAACGGCTATTGTGGCTGGGTTGGCTCTTATTACATCTCAAAAAGTATATGCTCAACAATTAAGGACGAATATGGGTAATTGTAATGGTAAGGCTGGTGTTGGTGATATGTTGCAGGGGTGGGATAGTTCTAGTGGGAAGATTGTGTGTGGCAGTGAGATTAAGACAAGGATGCTGACTGGTGAGAGAACAATAGATATGAGTGACCCTGATGATGATGAGGCTATAAAGATAATAGGGCCGAATACAGATATTACGATAGGAGATAATCTGCTGACGGTTAAAAATGGTGATAGGAGTGATAAATCGGCGATTAGGGTGGAACAGGGGGCGAGGCTGACGTTGAAGGAGAATGTTAGTATTACAGATGTGCAGAAGGTAATGGAGGTTGATGGTTCAGGGTCTGTGATTACGGTAAATGGGGGGACATTTGGGTTGAAGAATGCGATTGAGGCAGGGAAGGATGGGGGGAGGGTTATGATTGAGGTGAAGGATGAGGGGAGGGTTATTTTTGATAAGAGGGCGGTGGGGAGTCTGACTATTAGTGGGGGTATGGGAGCTATGACTACGGTAACGGGGATAGAGGTGAGTGGAACAGGGGGAGAGGTGGAGGTGAGGAAGGGAACGACAGTTAGTTTTACAGGGGTGAAAGAAGCGATAAAGATTAAGGGTAGTGCAGAAGCTACTGTAAGTGGAGGGGGTACTATAAATGTTACGGGAAGTGGGGGTGGGAGTACGGTGGTGAAGATGGAGGGCTCGGGGAAGGCTGATGTGATGAATCTGACTATTGATGGGAGTGGTACAGTAACGGGGGCTGAGGTCAGTAATGGGACGTTGATGATGAATATGGTGAAGTTGATGCAGGTCACAACAGGGGCAAAGGTAACAGGGAGTGGGACGCTGAAGGTGCTTGAGGGGACGATTACGGGAAAGGATGGAGCAGATACGGGGGTATCTGCGGGCGGGGAAAAGGTGACGTTGAATACGGTGGAGATTTCACAGGTCATGACGGGGGTGAATGCGGTGGCAGGCGAGTTGGTGATGAATATGGGGACGATTTTGACAAAGTGACGATTAAGGAAACTAATGGAAATGGCACGGGGGTACACGCAGAGGGAGGGAAGGTGACAATAATGGGGGGGGCGATAACAAATGTGCAAACGGGAATAGTTATGATGGGGAAGGGGACGTTGAAGGTGGAGGATAATACGACAATTAATTTTATAGGGGATGGGTATGGGGTAGGCGTGTGGGGATCGATGAAGAATACTGACTTGACAGAGGTACAGATTAAGGGAGAGGGAAGTGGTAAGGGGATTGGGGTGATAATGGCGGGTTCGGGGACGATGACGCTGACAAGAGGGTGGGGAAGGAGGTTAGTTTTAAAAATATGGCAAAAAATATAAGGATGTGAAATATTGCTAAATATGTTTTGGGGTAAAGTATTATGGGTGTACAATATTAGAACTCCCAATATTGTTTTTTAGATGGCCTTTTATAGGGTGATTGTTTTAATGTTTTTGTGGGATAAAACAGCAAAAATAGGAAATAGGTGTTTTATATGTTTGTATAAACGTTGATGCATTATTTAGTAATTACAAAAACGCTAGAGTACACTCTACCTTACGGTATATTTCGGATCTTTCTATACCGAATCATTGTAATGTACTTATTTTAAATTTATTTATATCATCGAGTAAATCACGAAGTCCGCAAAGAACATGAGAAAAAATTGCCTCACCTGCTTTGGGTGTTGCCTTACTTGCATTTCCTGCTCCTCCTCGTGGGTTAATATCACGCATTATCCATCCAAAAGCATGAGGTCCATAGGCACGTAAATATTGATAATTAGCGATCATATCAGCTTGCTTATTATAAAAATTTTCTGCTTGTTCCATTTGTACTTTTTCTGGAGCCAAATAGAGCATTAAGGAAGTTTCAATAAATCCTCCGTGAATATCAAGGTGGTGCTCAGATGGCTCTATTAAACCTTCCGGTAGACCAAAGCGATGCCAGCTTGTTGCCACTGCGAGCATTGAAAATCGTTTTCGTAATTCGGTAATGACAATACTCATTAAAGGTGAATTGCCTCCATGAGCATTTAGAAAAAGAAAACGCTTAATACCTTTACGGTAGCATCTTTCACCGATATTGATCCAACGTTTTATGGCGTCAGAAAAGGTGAGTGTTTGTGTGCCAGGAGTATCCATATGTTCTATAGAATAGCCAATTTTTTCTACCGGTAATAGTTTAATATGAAATTGTTCTTTTACTTGTAAAATGAGTGCTTTTGCAAAAGCTTCAGCAATAATCCAATCAGTTTCAAAGGGAAGGTGATTTCCGTGATATTCATGAGCACCTAAAGGTAAAAGAGCGAGAGAAAATGTATCAGATATCATAAATTCATTATCAAATAGAGAGTAAATAAATTGCAAAATGCATTCAATATAATGGAGTTATTTTTTAAAATTTTAATTCATATGTGCAAGAAAGGCAAACTATTTACTCGACTCTCTGATCAAGGTCTTATTTACAATATAAAATTTTAATTACTATAAATTGTCAATTGACATATCATGATACCCCCAGTATTGTTATATCGATACGATGATTAATTAAGGTTAGCACAAAGAAAATTCGTAAGCAAATGAATATAAAACGTCTTATTAGTGATATTCCAGAAAGTTTACATTGTTTGATTAAGGTAAATTGTGCAATTCGTAAGTCCAAAATGTATGTGAAGTATAAAAATTACTTTTAAAGAAATATAAAACTCGCAAACGTGCTCATAAATTTAAAAGATAACTAGTACAAGAGTTGATAAATGAGTATAAAAAACATAAAATGTTTGTAAATAAACTGGCACTAATGTTTTATTGTATTCATTTTTTACTTTTACAAAAGACCGAATGGCTTTGAAACAGAAGGAAATTTAGGATTAATTTCTAATTGAAATTAAATATATGGCACTATACTTTTTCATAATTATTTATGAGTAGTTCTAAAATTTCCATGGTAATAATGGTTTTGTTTAGCTCATGGTACAAAAACGATAAATAATAACTGTGTTAGTTCTAATATTGATCTGTACATCTTGAAAAAGAAGCGGTTTTATCTATTTCTCTACGTTTAGTAGTATGCTGTTTTTGTACCTGTTTGAATAAAATGCTATTTAATTTGTGCAACTATTCCCAATTTAATTATACAAGAAAATTCAAGTATTAATAACACATCACTTTATTCGGTTTTATACTAAATTTGTTTGAGTTAGTAATTTCATGAAAGATTAGTTTTTATTAAATATTGTTTTAATGTCTTCACCAAAGGTGCTAAATGTTTGTTGCGGGATTGTAATGATAGCAAAATTTTATTTTTCGTTTTGCCACACAATATTTGCTGTTGATAAGATTTGTGTGCAGAGTGAAAATAACCCAAAAAGAATATCTTTCAATGTTTGATTAATCAATAATGGATGTGGAAATGATCATATTTTTTGCACAGATGCTAAGAGATTAAATGCTTTATTTTCTTTCAAGTAATAAGCTGATGGCAAAAATATTGTTACTCCACTATCAATAACATATTACATCTTCTAATTTCTTATTTATATAGTGTTTAAATACTTGGTATTGGTCTTGTTATACTAGATTGCCAGGGCATTATTAAAAGCTAGTCATATTTAAAGAATCTGAAATATTACACCAACTTTTGTCACGAGAAGCGGTGCATATATAAGATGTTGAAGATGTCTTATTTACCGAGAAATTGTGTGGTTTGCGAAATACTTTATGCCATTACGTTTGTGATATTTGTTAAAACAGTAATTTTAGTTATTTTTTGATAGAGAGCGTGGTGTTGTGGCCTTTGTTTTTCGGTATGCTAAATTAAAGAAGTGGCCAATAGTTTTACGACAGTTTTAATTGAAATAGACGTTGTCAAAGAGTATGTAGCACTTTTTGTTAATCTTAGAAGTATCAATTTCTCGACGAAGTTTATGGTTTATATCTATAGAAGAAGCATTGGAGAAGAATAAAAATGTCAAGTTTTGATAATGTATATACGGTTGAGTAATTTCAGGAAAGTTGAAGGTTTGTTGCACAGCATTTGAGGAATGAATGGTTGATGTGAGTAAGGCAATATGAAAGTCATGTTGATACTTTATAAATGCATGCAGGTAGCTGGATTCTACCTTTTCTGAGTATGATAGTGTTTTAATCATGGAATTTTTGAACGTACGGTTTTTTTGTTTTTGTGTATGATTTATCGCGTAATTTTTAGGCGAGTTTGTTTTACGGTTTGTGTTTTATAGGTGTAGTCTTTTTGTTTTAGGCTTTGTGTTTTGGCGCATTTATTAGAGAGCCTTTTGTTAATGTTTTATGTTTTTTTGTAAGGGGGTTTAAGGGGGGGCGTTTAGGTTTGTGGTAAGCCGTTCAGGAATGATTTTGTTTTTATCTTTTTTTATGAACAGTTTGTCTCTTTTAATCGGATTGGTTTAAAGAGGATGTAGGGTTATGGTTATGCGTCGTGTCTTAAAACATCATGTTTGTTTATGTGTCCTCTCAACGGCTATTGTGGCTGGGTTGGCTCTTATTACATCTCAGAAAGTATATGCTCAAGCACAACAAAATTGTATGGGTTGGGTTGAGGATAGTCAGGTTTTAGCGAGGCATCATGATAAGAGGGAGGGGAAGATTGTGTGTGATAGTGGGATTAAGACAAGGACGCTGACTGGTGTGAGAACAATAGATATGAGTGACCCTAATGAGGGTGATGATGAGGCTATAAAGATAATAGGGCCGAATACAGATATTACGATAGGAGATGATAAGCTGACGGTTAAAAATGGTGATAGGAGTGATAAATCGGCGATTAGGGTGGAACAGGGGGCGAGGCTGACGTTGAAGGAGAAGGTTAGTATTACAAATGTGAAAAAGGTGATGGAGGTTGAGGGGAAAGGATCTGTGATTACGGTAAATGGGGGGACGTTTAGGTTGAAGGATAAGATTGGGGCAAGGAAGGATGGGGGGAGGGTTATGATTGAGGTGAAGAAGGGGGGAAAGGTCGTTTTTGATAAGAGAGGGCAGAGTAATGGGGGTGATCTGACTATTAGCGGGGGGGAGGGAGCTATGACTACGGTAACGGGGGTATTGATTAATGATGGGGGGGGAAGGGTGGAGGTGGAGGAGGGAACGACAGTTAGTTTTACAGGGGTGACAGAAGCGATAAAGATTAAGGGTAGTGGGACGGCTAATATAAGAGGAGAGGGAATTATAAATATTACGGGAAAGAGTACGGGGATTAAGATGGAGGGCTCAGGGAAGGCTGATGTGATGAGTCTGACTATTAATGGGAGTGGTACAGTAACAGGGGCTGAGGTATCAAGTGGGACGTTGGAATTGACTAAAGTGACGTTGAAGAATGTCACAACAGGGGCAAAGGTAACAGGGAGTGGGACGCTGAAGGTGCTTGAGGGGACGATTACGGGAAAGGATGGAGCAGATACGGGGGTATATGCGGAGACTTCGGAGACAGTCACGTTGACCAGTGTGAAGATTTCGGAATTTGCAAAAGGGGTGGAGGCGAAGAATGGGCAGTTGGTGATAAATGGTACGTCGACGATTACAGTTACAGATGGTGGGACGGGGCTTAATATAACGGGAGGGAGTGCTACTATGATGGGGGGATCAATTACGGGAACTGGGGGAGCTAGGAGTAGGAGTACGGGGGTATATGCGGGGACTTCGGAGACGGTCACGTTGAATACGGTGAATGTTTCAGGGGTGCAAACAGGGGTGGAGGCGATAAAGGGGCAGTTGGTGATAAATGGTACGTCGACGATTACGGTTACGGAGAATGGGACGGGGGTGAAGGTGGGGGGGACAGCGAAGAGTGCTACTTTGACAGATGTGACGATTAAGGTTGAGGGGAGTTATGGGACGGGGCTTAATATAACAGGAGGGAGTGCTACTATGACGGGGGGAGAGATTACGGGAACTGGGGGAGCTAGGAGTAGGAGTACGGGGGTAATGGTGGGGACTACGCAAACAGTCACGTTGACCAGTGTGGGTATTTCACAGGTCATGACGGGGGTGGAGGTGACAAAGGGGATACTGAAGGTAACAGAAGGGTCGATTGAAGGGAAGACCTATGGGGTGAAGGTGGATGGGAGTGGGAGGTTGGAGATGAATGGGGGGACGATTACGGGAGGGAGAAGTGGGACGGGGGTGTGGGTGCAGGGGAGTGGGACGGCTAAATTGACAAAGGTGAAGATTACGGGAGGGAGTCGGGGGGTGTGGGTGCAGGGGAATGGGAGGTTGGAGATGACAGAAGGGTCGATTGAGTTTACGGGGGCGCATGGGGTGTATGTGAGGGATAATGCGACGGCTAAATTGACAGAGGTGAAGATTACGGGAAGTGGAACGGGGGTGGAGATGAGGAGCTCGGGGACGATGACGTTGACCAGTGTCAATATTTCACAGGTACAAACGGGGGTGGATGCGGTGGCAGGGCAGTTGGTGATGAATATGGGGACGGTTGAGTTTACGGGGAATGGGTATGGGGTGAAGGTGTCGGGGACGGCGACAAGTGCTGAGTTGACAATGGTGACGATTAAAGGAAGTGGAAGTAGTCAGGGTACGGGTAAGGGGGTATATGCGGAGGGGAAAAAGGTGACGATGAGCAGTGTGGATATTTCAAATGTACGATTGGGGGTAGAGATGAAGGAGGGGGGGACGGGAACAATGACGATCACAGGAGGGTCGATGACAGATGTGCAAATGGGGATAAATATGGCGGGGGGTGAGAAGTTGGTGGTGAAGGGGGGGACGACAATTAATTTTACGGGGGGGTATGGGGTGAAGATACAAAATAATGTGACGGCTGAGTTGATGGGGACGGTGATTACGGGAAATGGGGGTGGTACGGGGGTAACTGCGATGGGGACGGGAAGTGTGACGATGAATATGGTGGAGATTTCAAAGGTACAAGTGGGGGTGAATGCGACTGGTGGAACGGTGACAATCACAGGAGGGTGGATAAGAGAGGTGCAAACGGGGATAGAGATGGAAAAGGGGACGTTGGTGGTGAAGGATGGGACGAGGATTGAGTTTACGGGGACACATGGGGTGAAGGTGGGAACAGCGGTGACAAGTGCTACTTTGACAAATGTGATGATTAGGGGAGAAGGAAAGGGTATGGGGGTACATGCAGAGGGGGGAATCTGACAGTGAAGGGAGGGTCGATAACAAATGTGCAAATGGGGATAGATATGGCGGGAAGTGGGACGTTGACGGTGGAGGATGGGACGAGGATTGAGTTTAAGGGGACGCATGGGGTGAAGGTGGGAGGATCGGTGACAAGTGCTACTTTGACAGGGGTGATGATTAGGGGAGATGGAAAGGGTATGGGGGTGTATGCGGGGGCAGGGAATCTGACAGTGAAGGGAGGGTCGATAACAAATGTGCTAACGGGGATAGATATGTCTGGAAGTGGGACGTTGACGGTGAGTGGGACAGAGATTCAGTTTAAGAATGGGCACGGGGTGAGAGTGGGAGAGAAGGTGACGAGTGCTACTTTGACAAATGTACAAATTAAGGGAACTGATGGAAAGGGTATGGGGGTACATGCAGAGGGGGGGAATCTGACAGTGAAGGGAGGGTCGATAACAAATGTGCTAACGGGGATAGATATGTCTGGAAGTGGGACGTTAAAGGTGGAGGATGGGACGAAGATTGAGTTTAAGGGGACACATGGGATAGGCGTGTGGGGGGATGTGACGGTTAGTTTGACAGGGACGAAGATTATGGGAGAGGGAAATGGAAGTGATGGGTCAAGTACGGGGATTGGGGTGATAATGGCGGGGAAAACGATGACGATGGATAAGGTGGATATTTCGGGGGTAGCAATGGGGGTATATGCGGGAAGTGGGAAGTTGGTGATAAGGGAGGGGACGACAATTAATTTTGCGAAAACTTATGGGGTGAAAGTGGGAGCATCGGTGACAAGTACTGAGTTAACAAGGGTGACGATTGTGGGAGAAGGAAAGGGTACGGGGGTGTATGCGGGGGGCAAAACGATGATGATCACAGGGGGGTCGATAACAAATGTACAAATGGGGATAGATATGGCGGGAAGTGGGACGTTAAAGGTGGAGGATGGGACGAGGATTAGTTTTAAAGGGACACATGGGATAGGCGTGTGGGGAGGAACAGCGACGGCTGAGTTGACAGAGGTAACGATTAAGGGAGAGGGAAAGGATAAGGGGATTGGGGTGATAATGGCGGGGAGCTCGGGGACAATGAAGGATGTACGTATTTCAGGGGTTGGTATGGGGGTGGAGGTAAAGGCAGGGAATCTGACAATCACAGGAGGGGAGATAAAAGAGGTGCAAACGGGGATAGCTATGATGGGGGATGGAAAGTTGACGGTGGAGGATAATACGACAATTAGTTTTACGCGGGGGTATGGGGTGAAGGTGGGAGGAATGGTGACAAGTGCTCAGTTGACAAAGGTGACGATTACGGGAACTGATGGAAAGGGTAAGGGGGTGTATGCGAAGGGTGGAACGGTGATGGTTAGTGGGGGGTGGATAAGGGGGGTGCAAACGGGGATAGATATGTCTGGAAGTGGGACGTTGACGGTGAAGGATGGGACGGTGATTACGGTTACGGAGAATGGGTATGGGGTGGGTGTGTGGGGAGGAACAGCGACGGCTGAGTTGACAGAGGTAACGATTAAGGGAGAGGGAGAGGGTAAGGGTACGGGGGTATATGCGGAGGGAGGGAATCTGACAGTGAAGGGAGGGTGGATAAGAGAGGTGGAGAAGGGGATCGTTATGATAGGGGATGGGATGTTGATGGTGAAGGATAATACGACAATTCATTTTACGCGGGGGTATGGGGTGTATGTGGGAGGAGGGGCGACAAGTACTGAGTTGAAGGATGTACAAATTAAGGGAGAAAAAAGTGGTTACGGGGTATATGCGGGGGGGAAGGAAGGGTGACGGTGAAGGGAGGGTCGATAAAAGAGGTGCAAACGGGGATCGTTATGATGGGAAAGGGGACGTTGGAAGTGAAGGATAATACGACAATTCATTTTACGCGGGGGTATGGGGTGTATATGGGAGGAGGGGCGACAAGTACTGAGTTGACAAATGTACAAATTAAGGGAGGGAGAAGTGGTTACGGGGTATATGTGAGTGGGGGAACGGTGATGGTTAGTGGGGGGTCGATAAAAGGGGTTTGGAAGGGGGTGGAGGTGTTGGCAGGGGATCTGACGGTGAAGGGTGGGACGACAATTCATTTTATAGGGGATGGAGCTGGAGTATATGTGGAAGAGAAGGTAAAGAGTGCTACTTTGACAAAGGTGACGATTAGGGGAACTGGGGGAGATGGGAGTACTGGGGTAATAATGGGGAGCTCGGGGACGATGACCGATGTGGATATTTCAAATGTACAATTGGGGGTAACTGCAATGGGTGGAGCGGTGACGATCACAGGGGGATCGATAAAAGAGGTAGAGAAGGGGATCGTTATGATAGGGGATGGGATGTTGATGGTGAAGGGTAAGACAGAGATTCAGTTTGAAAAGGGAGATGGGTATGGGGTGTATATGGAGGGATCGGTGAATGCTAGTTTGATGGATGTAACGATTACGGGAGAAGAAAAGAAAGGTACGGGAGTATATGCAGAGGGGGGGAAGGTGTGGTTGGATAAGGTGAAGATTTCAGAGGTTGAAAAGGGGATAAGGGTGAGTGATGGAAGGTTGGTGATGACAGAGGGGTCGATAACAAATGTGCAAACGGGGATAGTTATGTCGAAGGGGATGCTCGATTTGTATAAGATAGGTGTAAGAGATGTCGATAAAGGGATAACTATCGAAAACGGGGATGTGTACATGGAAAAAGGATCAATAGAGTTTGATGGAGAGCACGGCATTCATCTCAAGCAGGGGAATGTTGATTTAAGGGGTGTCAGCATGACTTATACGGGTGAGGGTTCTGATGACGTTGACAGGAGGGTCGGTAAAAGGGGGAGTAACGCTAACTTCATCAATGTTGAAGGGGGAACAGTTTTGGCATTGGGTGTGACTATCAATGGAAATGACAAGGGGCAGGGCTTAAAGGTTACAAAGAGGGGAACAGTGGGGTTGAAAAATACAACCTTTGCTAATGTGAGAAGTGGTATGTCTATCACAGACGGATCTGTGCTTATGTTTGGTGGGGGTATTACTTTTAAGGGAGGGCACGGCATCAGTGTATCAGGGGGACAGGCCTTGTTAAATGGTTTCAGCATTATGGGATCTGATAATGGCACAAGCACGGGGGTTGGGATAAGTAACTTGGGAAAAGTAATGATGAAGGGAGTAGATATTTCAAAGGTTGGAATGGGGGTACGAGTAGTAAGCGGGTTGCTGATGATGGACAAAGGATCCATTACTTTTAAAGGAGAGCACGGTATCAATCTTATTCTAGGGCAAGCCATGTTAAATGGTGTTAATATTATAGGACCTGGTGGTAATAAGGGTACGGGGGTAGAGATGAGTTATGGGCAGTTGTGGATGACTGGTACTACCTTGAGGAATGTCGCAAAAGGGATGACTATTACAGATGGATCTGTACGCATGGAGGGAGGATCGATAGAATTTGAAGGAGAGCACGGCATCGATCTTATCCAGGGTCAGGTTGCTTTAATGGTGGTCAAAATGACTTATCGAGGAAACAATCCTACGGCTGATTTCATCAAAATTACCGGAGAGGATACTACAAATGCTGTGAAGAGGATCTATCCTGAAAAGAGGGCTGTAGTCGTTGCAGCAAATCTAACAATCAACGGAAATGGTCATGGGCAGGGCTTGCATGTAATAAGGGGTGGACGGGTTGTATTGATGAAGCCAACTTATACTGATGTTTACAATGGGATGACCATTAAAGAGGGTGCTGTACAGGTACTGGGTGGGGAGATGACTTTTAAAGGAGAGCATGCTGTCTATCTTAATCGGGGCCATGCTTTGTTAACTAATGTCGCTATGAAGTATACAGGAGATAATGACAAGAGTACTTTCTTAAAGGTCGAGGCAAAAGGAAATGCTCTAAATACAGCAGATATTAGGGGGACGGGCATTAAAATCGAGGGAAATGGTCATGTACAAGGGGTTCATGTGGAAAATGGGGGGCGGGTGATGTTAGAAAGTGCGGTCTTTTCTAATATCAAAAATGGGGTTACTGTGTTGAATGGTGAATTCTGGATGAAGAAGGGGGAAATTGAGTTTAAAGGAGAGCATGCTGTCAGTCTTTCAACGGGGAAGGTCGTGCTCAATGGCGTTATTATGAACTATGGGGGTGATAGAAGGGTAAAGAGGGGTGCTAACTCTACAAAATTCATCAAAGTCGAAGGAAAAGGTGCAAATCTTACCGCAGTCAAGGTGATGATCATTGGTAATGATAACGGACAGGCGGATGGTTTGATGGTGTAGTCTTTTTGTTTTAGGCTTTGTATTTTAGGGCATTTTTAGAGAGCCTTTTGTTAATGTTTTATGTTTTTTTGTAAGGGGGTTTAAGGGGGGGCGTTTAGGTTTGTGGTAAGCCGTTCAGGAATGATTTTGTTTTTATCTTTTTTTATGAACAGTTTGTCTCTTTTAATCGGATTGGTTTAAAGAGGATGTAGGGTTATGGTTATGCGTCGTGTCTTAAAACATCATGTTTGTTTATGTGTCCTCTCAACGGCTATTGTGGCTGGGTTGGCTCTTATTACATCTCAAAAAGTATATGCTCAAGTACAGGAGACGAAGAATTGTATGGGTTTGGTTCAGGATAGTCAGGGGTTGTTGTCGAGGCATCATGATGAGGCTAAGGGGAAGATTGTGTGTAACAGTAGCAGTGGGACAAGGGTGCTGGAGGGTGAGAGAACAATAGATATGAGTGACCCTGATGAGGGTGAGGAGGCTGTGAAGATAACGGGGTCGGAGGCGAATATTACGATAGGAGATAATCTGCTGACGGTTACGGATAGTAAGAGTAGTGATAAATCGGCGATTAGGGTGGAAGAGGGGGCGAGGCTGACGTTGAAGGAGAATGTTAGTATTACAGATGTGCAGAAGGTAATGGAGGTTGAGGGTTCAGGGTCTGTGATTACGGTAAATGGGGGGACATTTGGGTTGAAGAATGCGATTGAGGCAGGGAAGGATGGGGGGAGGGTTATGATTGAGGTGAAGAAGGGGGGAAAGGTCGTTTTTGATAAGAGAGGGCAGAGTAATGGGGGTGATCTGACTATTAGCGGGGGGGAGGGAGCTATGACTACGGTAACGGGGATAGAGGTGAGTGGAACAGGGGGAGAGGTGGAGATGAGGAAGGGAACGACAGTTAATTTTGAGAGGGTGACAGAAGCGATAAAGATTAAGGGTAGTGCAGAAGCTACTGTAAGTGGAGGGGGTACTATAAATGTTACGGGAAGTGGGGGTGGGAGTACGGTGGTGAAGATGGAGGGCTCGGGGAAGGCTGATGTGATGAGTCTGACTATTAATGGGAGTGGTACAGTAACAGGGGCTGAGGTATCAAGTGGGACGTTGGAATTGACTAAAGTGACGTTGAAGAATGTCACAACAGGGGCAAAGGTAACAGGGAGTGGGACGCTGAAGGTGCTTGAGGGGACGATTACGGGAAAGGGTACGGGTACGGGGGTATATGCGGGCGGGGAAAAGGTGACGTTGAATACGGTGGAGATTTCACAGGTCATGACGGGGGTGGAGGCGATAAAGGGGCAGTTGGTGATAAATGGTACGTCGACGATTACGGTTACAGATGGTGGGACGGGGCTTAATATAACGGGAGGGAGTGCTACTATGATGGGGGGATCAATTACGGGAACTGGGGGAGCTAGGAGTAGGAGTACGGGGGTATATGCGGGGACTTCGGAGACGGTCACGTTGAATACGGTGGAGATTTCACAGTTCATGGCGGGGGTGGAGGCGACAAAGGGGCAGTTGGTGATAAATGGTACGTCGACGATTACGGTTGAGGGGATGTATGCGTATGGGGTGAAGGTGTCGGGAAGTGCGACGGCTGATTTGACAAGGGTGGGGATTACGGTTACGGGGATGTATGGGACGGGGCTTAATATAACAGGAGGGAGTGCTACTATGACGGGGGGATCAATTACGGGAAGTGGGGAAGCTGAGAGTACGGGTACGGGGGTGAAGATGGATAGCTCGGGGACAGTCACGTTGAATACGGTGAATGTTTCAGGGGTGCAAACAGGGGTGGAGGCGACAAATGGAAAGTTGGTGATAACAGGAGGGTCGATTGAGGGGAAGACGTGGGGGGTGAAGGTAACAGGAGGGAATGCTACTATGACGGGGACGACGATTACGGGAGAGAATGGGACGGGGCTTAATATAACAGGAGGGAGTGCTACTATGACGGGGGGATCAATTACGGGAAAGGATGGAAATCAGGGTACGGGGGTAATGGTGGGGACTTCGCAAACAGTCACGTTGACCAGTGTGGGTATTTCACAGGTCATGACGGGGGTGGAGGCGATAAATGGGCAGTTAGTGATAAATGGTACGTCGACGATTACAGTTACAGATGGTGGGACGGGGGTGAAGGTGTCGGGAAGTGCGACGGCTGATTTGACAAGGGTGAAGATTACGGTTACGGGGATGTATGGGACGGGGGTGTGGATGGAGGGGAGTGGGACGGCTAAATTGACAGGGGTGACGGTTACGGGAGGGAGTCGGGGGGTGTGGGTGCAGGGGAATGGGAGGTTGGAGATGACAGAAGGGTCGATTGAGTTTACGGGGGCGCATGGGGTGTATGTGAGGGATAATGCGACGGCTAAATTGACAGAGGTGAAGATTACGGGAAGTGGAACGGGGGTGGAGATGAGGAGCTCGGGGACGATGACGTTGACCAGTGTCAATATTTCACAGGTACAAACGGGGGTGAATGCGGCGGCAGGGCAGTTGGTGATGAATATGGGGACGATTACGGTTACAAATGGGGGGACGGGGGTGAAGGTGTCGGGGACGGCGACAAGTGCTGAGTTGAAGGGGACGCAGATTAAGGGAAATGGGGGTGGTACGGGGATAACTGCGGCGGGGACGGGAAATGTGACGATGACCAATGTGGATATTTCAAAGGTACAATTGGGGGTAGAGGTGAAGAAGGGGACGGGAACAATGACGATCACAGGAGGGTCGATAAAAGAAGTGAAGTGGGGGATAAATATGGAGGGGGGTAAGAAATTGGTGATGGATGGGGGGACGACAATTAGTTTTACGGATGGATATGGGGTGAAGATACAAAATAATGTGACGGCTGAGTTGATGGGGACGGTGATTACGGGAAATGGGGGTGGTACGGGGGTAACTGCGGAGGGGACGGGAAATGTGACGATGAATATGGTGGAGATTTCAAAGGTACAAATGGGGGTGAATGCGACTGGTGGAACGGTGACAATCACAGGAGGGTGGATAAGAGAGGTGCAAACGGGGATAGATATGATAGGAACTGGAACGTTGACGGTGAGTGGGACAGAGATTCAGTTTAAGGAGAATGGGTATGGGGTAGGCGTGTGGGGGGATGTGACGGTTAGTTTGACAGGGACGAAGATTATGGGAGGGGGAAGTAATGGGGCGACGGGGATTGGGGTAATAATGGCGGGGAAAATGATGACGATGGAGGATGTACGTATTTCAAGGGTAGCAATGGGGGTATATGCGGGAAGTGGGACATTAGAGATAAAGGAGGGGACGATTAGTTTTGCGAAAACTTATGGGGTGAAGGTGGGCGGATCGGTGACAAGTACTGAGTTAACAAGGGTGACGATTGTGGGAGAAGGAAAGGGTACGGGGGTGTATGCGGGGACTGCAAAGAAAGTGACGTTGAATATGGTGGAGGTTTCAGTGCAACTTGCATTCTCTTAAGTTTTATCTCGTATTCATTAGCTCCTTCTATAGAGGACTGCTTTGTCTTTGTGCGAGACTTTTCCATCATCGCCCACAACATAGGCTCGCTTGGTGGGATTCTCATTCCATAGAGCTGTGGCTAATTCTTCATTGATAGAACCGTCATCATAAAGTGCGTCATTAAATTTCCCCATCTTAAAACGAGAAACAACTGCATTAGGATAAACGCCCATCTTCTTTGCAAACGCTCGAGCTGACAATCCTTCTCTATTCTTTTTATTCATGTTTTACCGTGATTGAATATTTTTTATTATTGATTTTTTCTTTTAAATTAGTATCATGTAATGATACGTAAATTAATGAATGAAAGTGACCTGATGATTGAAACCTTTGCAGATAAGCGATGTAAAGACCTTATGGAAGGTAAGCTACCGAAAGGTTTTCCAGTGGCTTTGATGCGTATAGTTCAAAGAAAATTATTTATGCTCGATAAAGCAGTTAATCTTAAAGATCTACGTAGCCCTCCGGGAAATCGCTTAGAAGCATTGAAAGGTAATCGCCGTGGTCAATATTCTATCCGTATCAACGACCAATTTCGTATTTGTTTTGAGTGGCATTTTAACGGTGCTTATAAAGTTGAAATTGTAGATTATCATTGATTCGTAGGAGTTTGAGATGAAAAATTACATAGCGATCCATCCCGGAGAAATTCTACGGGAAGAATATTTAAAAGAATATGCCCTTTCTGCTTATGCTCTTGCTAAAGCATTGAATGTTCCACGTACCCGGATAGAGCGTATTGTTGCTGAAAATAGCCCTATAACTCCTGATACAGCGCTAAGATTGGCCTATTTTTTTGATACCACAGCTGAGTTCTGGCTTAACATGCAAGCTGCTTACGATGTTAATGTACTACAAACTGAAAAAGCTGACGAATTTGCTAAAATAGATAAATTTAAACAAATGGCTTAGAGACTATCCCGTTATAAAATAGAAACATTGTACAATGCACGCATATAAATTGTTATTTATCAATAGGTTATGTGTACAATGTACAGTTATTTGAAAATTCTGTCGCTAGCGATATGTTGCGCTTGATTGCCCCGCAACACACCTACCCCACTGGAAAGTACCTTTTAAAAACTTTTCTTCCGATAATTTGGTTTGAAACATTAAAATCATCATCATATGCTTTGTATGTAATTGGTATGGTTTAAGAGCGTGGGACCTTTTGATTAACCATATATTCTTGCCGAGCAATTTGGCTCTGTATATTTTTGGTTAGTCTCTCACGGGCATGGTGTTCAATAGAACTTGAGACCTTTGGTTTAGACATGACGTAAGCAATCGAGGTACCGTCTTGTTTTGCAATGGGGAACTTATCTCCACTTGTTCTCATAAAGACATGTCCGCCCATTTTTAAATCGACACGCTCTGGAAATTTCCCTCCTCGGATAAAACCATGGGGCATGACTTCTCTTTTGCCGAAGATTTTATAAATCACGCCACGTTTCGTTTCCCTTGTCTTAAAAATCTTAAGAGGGAGTAGAGAAGCTGAACCAATGATATCCGCTTCAAGAAATTTAGCTGTGGCTTTACCGCTAATGTAGACACCTTTCTTAACACGCTTTGGTGGAATTGAAGCATCCTCTGCAACTTTCTTTTCTGCAAAACGCTCAACCTGCTTTGCCGTAGTGTTAATAGCATTACGCAAAGCCCAATGAAGACGTGGAGCTTGAAGACTCGTAAAAGTATTTTCTGCCTGTTGCAGATACCACTTGGCATGGATCTTTAACCCCAAAACCTAATCCTTTTTAGTGTAGAGTTTTTTGAGTATCTTTGACTTCTCTCATTTCCAATTTTGGAAGATTATGAACAATTTTCATTGTTTCTAAACTTACAGTAATCACCCGTTGAAACAATTCTAAGGGGTAAGCAGGATTGCTAATAATGACACAAATATCTTGTTTTTCCTGACGTGACTGACATTTACTGTTTTGCTTTATTCAAATCACTCATCTGATCTTTTCCCTGCTCATAAAGCTGGAATGTATCGGTTAAACAAAGCCCCTCAAATGGCACATAATCTCCACCCATAATGCTATGATATGTGGCTTCAATATTAATACCCGCGATATAGTATGCTAATGGTACTATTTCATTGGCATAAATCTCATGACGGAACTTATATTCCATCTCCTCTTTTTTAATCAGTCCAGATTGTAAAAGTCGTGTGATAAAAGTTCCCGTTCCCGTAAACGGGTCCATAATCTTAACACCAGGTGAACCAAGTGTTTTGCCAAATTCAGTTTGTAATACTTCATCGACTGAGTGAATAATAAAATCTACAACCTCAATAGGAGTGTAGACAATACCCAGTTTTTGAGCAGTGCGTGGAAATGCATAACGGAAAAATTTTTCGTAAATCTCTAAAATCAAGTTTTGCTTTTCTTGTGGATCGGTAAGTCCACTGGCCCGTAATTTTACACCAGCGTAAAAGCTTTCAAGATCTTTAGATTCTTGCTCAAAGTTAGCTTTCTTAAGCGCATCAAGCACACGTTGTATAGCACGTGACACAGGATTTTCACGAGTAAACTGATATTCTTCAAACAACACTTTAAACACAGGAAGCATGATAATATGCTGTGCAAGCATTTCAATCGCATCGCCTTCTGTGGTCGTGTTATTTAAATCATCACGCAATTTTGCTAAGAAACTGTCAAAAGCTTGCCGTACTTCAGTATTTGGCTCTGCTAAAATGCTTGTTAAGCGCGTGATATAATTTTTAACAGTTTCAGCAAAGCGTTCAACTTGCTTTGCATGGCTATTTGACTTCACAGTTTAAGCCTTTTTAGTCGTACGCGTCGAGGATTTAGAAGTTTTTGCTTTTGGAGATTGTTTGTCGGTTTTTATAGACGTTTGCTCAATTTCTTCAGTAGTCTGTTCAGTATCTTGAGTATCTCCATCTGTAGAGACCTCTTGCTCATGAGACTCTTGTATAGAAACCTCTTGCTTACCAAGCTCTAGTTTTTCATCAACAGCTTGTTCAACTTCTTCAACGACCTGTGTAACCTCTTGAGTACTGATATCTACAGAGATCTCTTGTTCATCAGGTTCTGGTATAGAAACCTCTTGTTCATTAGGTTTAGGTTTTTCATTAACGGTTTGTGATAGCCATTGTTGATAAAGCTTAGCAGCACCAGCGCGTTTGAGACGATCATAAACCTGATAAGAAACCTCAACGAATGGGTTACTTTTTGTGGAAGGCTCAAAACGAACGGTTGCTTTGTTATCACCAAGAACACACATAGGTCTTGTGATGACCACTTGTACTTTTTCCATGGGTTATTCCTTTGGAGAAACTGAGATATAAAAAAACCTCACTCTCAGGAGGAAAGAAGAGTGAGGTTAATAAGTGTATGTCAATAAATAGGAGTGACTAAATTTGAGTTGTTTAATAAAAAACCCTGCATTCACAGGGCTTTCAGAAACTTTAACAACAAGAAAAATTCACATAATTCTGTAATTTTAGGCGCAGCAATGTCATTAAATACTATTTCTCCCCTCATGTCAACTAAAAAATCATAATCTGGTATTTTTTATTTCAATCAACCTAAATATGGTACTTTCTAAGCGCAAATGATTATTTTAGTTTTTATATATATTTTTTCTATGTCCCACAGCCAAAACCAAGACCAAAAGCTCTTTATCGTGGAGATCACATAATATCCTGTAATCTCCCACACGATATCTCCACAAACCTGATAATGGACCTTTCAAAGGCTTACCCACTACACGCACATCTTCAAGCAGAGCAATGTGCTTATCTAAAAAATCAACAATCCGTCGTGCTTCTTTTTTATCACATTTTTTTAAAAAATTGAGAGCCTTTTTTTCATATCTAATCGTCCAAGCCAAGCTCTTTCCTCACCTCTTCAGAGCTATAAAAAGTAGCATCTCCCTTTCGAACACGTTCTCTTACTTGTGAAGCTAAATAATAATCCTCAGCTTCCTCTATTCCCTGTTCAATAATCTCACGCAAATAAAAAGACTTTGTACGTCCTGTTTTAAGGGCTAAATTATTCAAACGCGTTTCAAGATCACTTGGCAATCGAATAGATATTGTCATAGCATATTCCTCACCTCTTGTGTTCATTGTAATACAAGTATAACGCATTGTACAGAAAAACGTTTTACGTCATGTCTTTTTTTTCGAAAGTTTGTGTATCTTATTTTAACGCTTTTGCGAAAAAAACTTATGAAGAGCATTCAGAGCAATGTATAGAGAACTGACAAGATGTTCTAGTTGTTGGTCTTCTATAACGATATACTGTAACGCAGCGTGAAGGTTATACTGACGATATAATCCTTGTGCTTCTCTAATAACGTCTCGCACAGCTTCATAACGATCAGTTGTTATTTCAACCCACTTCTCAAGGCCATCTTGATTGCGATTAGAAGCTACATCGTCATGGACTGTCCCCGGCAATCCTTTCGCACACCGATAATCATTTCGCACTTGAATATACTGCTGTGATGCATCATACTGATCTTGATTAATCTTTTTTTCCAATAAATATAACCGCCCTACATAAGTGCCCATAAGCGGGTTTTTCGCATCTTGAATACTCGCCCCATAACGCTTGCCACGCATTTCAAGTGTCTGTTGATATGAAGACTTATCAGGCTTTTTTGCACGTGAAATACGTCCATTGGGTTCTCTTATTTGACCAGATATTCTAGGCCTTCCCCTTTTTTTCCGTTTCTTCATAAATTAACTTTTCTAATTAAAATGGGATTCTGTCATTCAAAGTTGTTTCTAACAGACTCTCGACCATCGCTCTCCCATGACATTGTTTGCTTTTGAACAATCATGTCAGGATCAGACTTTTGAACACTATCAAGGATCTTCAATTCACCCCTATATTGCGGCAAGACAATTTCTGTTGTGTAGTGTGTTTGCCCATTTTTATCTTGCCATTTACGCGTCTGTAATTAACCTTCAATGTAAACCTTGGAATCTTTACTCAAATATTGCAGCGCAACCTTTGCAAGATGGGGATTAAAACAACGATAGAATGTCACTCTGTTTTATTTATTCTTTGAGAAGTTGTTTTATCTGTATAACTTTGAGAAGTGCCTATACGGAAATTTGCCACTTCTACTCCAGAAGGCATTGTTCTGCTTTCTGGATCGGTACCCAAATAGCCGATTAAAATTACTTTATTAAGCATGTTTTATATCTTTTCTAAGGAAAATAATTGAAATGAAATACGGATATGAAAAGCTATTTTTACTATAGCATAACATAGTCCATTTTTCCAAAGAAAAAACAGCATAAATTATTGAAAATAAACAGTTTATTGTCAATATTATTAGTGCGTAAATACTGTTTTGTGATATAATTTCATTCGTTTGGTTCTAAGCAAATTATGGACAAGCGCAATCAACTTTTTTTAGACAGAAAACGCATTGCAATTACTTGTTTTGAAGCTAATGTATGCATGTGTCATAGAAGGCAAATTGCACTCGCTCTCTCCAAACTGCCTCAGTGGAAATACATAAAAAACATATTTGACGAAATAAGAAAATGTGCTGTCATTGGAACAAAAGATTGTGTTTGACATTATCTTTTACGTCGCTTAAAAACTACATATGTTTATTATTAAGAAAACTCTGCATTTTACTAAGTGGTTAAATTCCTTAAAAGACAGACAAGCACAAAAGAAAACTGCTGCACGTATTTTGCGTCTTGAATATGGTCTTTTTGGTGATGCTAAATATTTCCACGGTATTGGAGAATTAAAAATAAATTATGGTCCCGGTTATCGGGTTTATTTTATAAAACAAGGGCAAGAAATTATTCTACTCCTTAATGGTGGTGATAAATCTACCCAACAAAAGGATATCGAAAAAGCCTTGCGAATAGTAAAAGAGGTCAATGATGAAAATAACACCCTTTGATGCTAGCGAGTATTTTAAAACTCCTGAGGATTTTAAAGAATTATTACAAGATGCGTTAGAAACTCAAAATAGTGGCTATGTTTTACATGTATTGGGCATTATTGCGCGCAAACAAGGAATGACAACCGTTTCCAACAAAACAGGTTTAAATCGAGAATCTCTTTATCGCTCTTTAAGCGACAAAGGTGATCCTAAACTCTCAACCTTTCTTAATGTTTTGAGTGCCTTAAATTTGCAAATTAGCCTAACACCAACCCAAAATGAAGAACACACATCTTGAGAAAAAGCTTAAAGATCCTCTCCCCATCTTTAAAGATAGGAAGGGGAGTGTGGTTTATTTTATAGCTGATAAGATACTCCATCTGAACATGGACTATAAGCTTTCAACAAAGGATCCAATGTTCGGGGAAGTTCTGAATTGCCAAAACCTGTAAGAACTGCCAGTATCTTGAGAGTATCTGGAGTTTCTTTTTGAAGCTTTGCAATTAAAGCTTTTTCTATTACGTCCATAATTTCAAGCAGAGCAATACAGTCTTCTTCAGCATTTTTACCATTGATAAACTGAAAAAAGGACATCCATAAATCACATAAAAAGTCGACACTGTTACTACTCATTGCACACCTCCATGGAATTGTTCTCTTAGGCATGCCAATCCTTTGACTGTGATTTTTGCACTGGAAACGCTCATTTTTGTTCCGTCTGATTTTTGAATGGGGTGGATTACACAATCCATTAATCCTCTATTGATTTTATCCTGACAAGGTAACAAAGGCCCACCCGGAAAGTTACGATAAGCCCACTTATGAAACTGTAAGTGCTTAGTAAAATCTGTGGGACGTACATCTAACATTTTTGCAGCTTCATATAAAGCAAACAGACCGTCAGAGCGTTTTAAACTTTCAAGTGCTTCTGCTTTTGGTTTAAGTGTTTTAACCTCAGTTCTTAAATCCTCCAATTGTGTAATGCTCTCTAAAAGAAGCTGTCTAATTGTAAGAGGATTCTGCAAAGCACTTACGAGGTCTAAAGGCTGTTTTGCTTTTCGTTCGCATTCGATGAAATACTGACGAGCTTGCTTACCTTTTTCATTACGTTCGACCATGGCAAGTTCTTTCGCCATGTCTAAAGTAATAGCGTAATCCTTAGAAGGACGGCCTCCTTGGGGGTTTTTCCCAAAATCGGGAAAAACTATAAAGTCTCTGTTTTCAACGAATTCATATTGATTAATACGTTCAGTAATCCAATCCGCAAACTTTTTACCGACTTCCAAAAACACATGCAACTCACGTGCGTTGACCGTTTGAACAGTTTCCTGCCCAACAGTCTGTTCTGATATTGTTATGAGAGTATTCATAATGAACTCCTTGGTAATAAACGTTTTTGATTGACACTCAAAAAGAGCGCCGGGTGCTGAAAAACACGGTACCAAGTCCGTCGTTATGCTTTCCCCATAAGGGTCTTGTATCGCATAACTACACCCGACGAGGTCATTATATGCAACATGCATACAATGAGTCAAAGCCTTATAATATGTGCGGAAGACTGATTATTTCGGCAACCAATCCGCTTGGTATTTTAAGGTGTTTTTCAAGCACCTGGCCCGTGTATAAACGTATTCTCTTAATTGTGTCAAGTCGTTCCTGATATAAATGTAGCCCACTGTTCTAAGAGAGCATGTCGTTGTTCTAAAAAATCTGTTCGCATGTAAGCTTTTGTCACTGAACTACCAACTGAATGAGCAAGGACCGTTTCTGCAATCTCAAATGGTGTTGATGTTGTTTCTGCTATCCAATCCCGTAAGCTTGAGCGAAAACCATGAGGACGATACTTTAAACCACAAAGTTTCATATGTTTTGCCATGCTTGCATCAGAAATCGGGGTGCCTTTAAGACCAGAAAATAGAAAACCCTTTTTTTCAAAGGAGAGAGCTTTTTCAATGACTCTTAAAACTTCATTACTTAGCGGTACGCGAAAGTCTGAAACTTTTCCTACAATACCCTTCATATTTTCTTTTGGTATCGTCCATATATTTTTATCAATTTGCTCAAGACGCAAATATCGCAAGGGATATGACCGTACTCCAGTCAAAATCAGTAATTTCAGTGCTAAATTTGAAAGGAGATCATCATTTAAGTTTTGATAAAAAGCCGGAACTTCCCGCCATGGCATAGCAGGAATATTTGTTGATATAGCGCGTGACTTTCCTAAAAGAGCGCGTGCTTTCATACAAGCTTGTAAATCAACATCCAAGCCAAGAGCGGCGGCATATTTTAAGCAAATATTGATACGGTTAAGTACTTTTCGCGCTGTATCTCCTTTTTTATGCCAAAGTGGAGTAAGAACATTACGAATAATATTCGCTGTTAATTTTTCTATAGGAAGATTACCTAATATGTGGAATAACGTGTAACTCTAGTGGAGAAAACCAACGACCATTTTTCCCTTCATTTTTTAACTCAGCTTTTTTACTTTCAAAAGCCGCTTAAGCAATTTCTTGAAAAATATTGCTTTGTTATTTTAAAATGCTTTGTTCTCGAAATACGATAGAATCATGCCGTCTTTAAGAATATCGCTATAATGTCTAGCAAGCTCGCGTGCCTCTTTTAAAGAAGTTTTTGTAACAGAACCAAAGCCCCATTTGATGGTGTTTATTGCAGTATGTATAACGAAAAAACCAAGCGCGTGTATTATCTTTTCGAACATTCAGCCATAAGCCTGCTCCATCACAATGCTTACCCTGTTGCTTTAATGCTGGTCAAGAAGAGATGTCGTTACAAACGATACTGTTAACCTGTGAATCGCCCTCACTTATAATTCTCCTTTCTAGACAACTTTTTAATCCGCCTCTAATTTTTGATATCAGATTCTTCCTTTAATCATTAATTTTCTTACTGAATCATAAAAAGCTATATACAGCAGCACGTCTTTGTGCGTTTTTATGTGATTCGATTCTACTTGCTAAGGACTGATTCGCTGGCATGCGGCACCGTTTTCATTTTTAGTATATTGTATTATTTTATAATTTTTTCATAAATTAGGTGGGAACGCTCAAGAGCGATTTTTATAATGTAAAAGGTT
Source organism: Bartonella sp. WD16.2 (assembly GCF_002022505.1). NCBI lineage: Bacteria > Pseudomonadati > Pseudomonadota > Alphaproteobacteria > Hyphomicrobiales > Bartonellaceae > Bartonella > Bartonella sp. WD16.2. The sequence continues at coordinate 1,193,065 of NZ_CP019781.1, read as the reverse complement.
ACGTTAAAATCCGTTTTCATGCCTTGTTTAGTTCTACCAAAAAGGTGTCAACAGTTTTATTGATGTATTTTATCTGTTTATTATGTCAATGAACGTGTTGAGTTTTTGTGTGAAAATGAATTGATTAGTATGTGAACTACAAACCATAGTTAATGAAATTACGTTTTTATACCCTGTGTAAATTATTTGGAATTGCATTGATAAGATATAATCCAAGTTGATTTTGCTATTTCAAAAACACTGGCGCGCTGGTTCGGTCTTTAGAAAATCTTATTATAGTCAACCAGTTCATTAAAATTTTTGAAAAACTAGGGATACGTTTGTGAGAAAACAAAAGTAGAATTATAAAGTTTTCTATAACTTCAGAAAGATATCCTTTAAAGAATTATGTTCTTTTAAGATGTAGCAAAAAAGTTTTCTATGATAAAAAAATAATAAGAAAGGCAAAAGGATTTATTTGTATTTTACTGAGAGAGAATGGATAGCAAAAAAAGTAACGCTTCATCTTGCTTTATATATTGGTAACTCAATTCTTAAATAATAATAAACCACTTGAATATCTAATAATGAAGCTTACAAAAGTCATGTCTAAGAATTATTAGCATAAAATAAAAAAGGCCTTTATGATTAAAAACTTAATAAACAGCACAAATTATTTTTGTTATAAGGGCTATAAAAACTTAGTGCACTTTTAAAAAAGCGAACCCACAAAAATGTATAATGAAGAATACCATTTTAGTTTTCTACATGCTGTTGTGCAGAGTTATAAAAGCATTAAAGAAAAGGATTATGAAACTTTAACGTTATAAGGATAATAAAAAAACTTTAATTTTAAAATATCAAAATGAGATTCTAAATGCTGTTAAGATTTTGGATTCTTTATTGAAAGCTTGCTATTCTAGGTTTGAATGAAAAATTTCGCTATTTGTGAAGGAAAATATACGAGATAGAATTGAGCTGTTAATAGACTGGAATCGTTATCACAGATAAATTAAAATAAACACCAAATTGTTTTTTTATTCTACAGACTTTATTTTTTATTGATTGTATCTTTATTATAGTTTCTTTGGGAAAATATGCGAATAATATCTATTACGTGCTTTTTAAGTTATTTCTGGAGGTGTTTATGAACACGAAATATTATTAGCACATCTATTACCGCTCTATTTACAGTGTCTATGACACGAGTAGCAGGTATTAGAGTTTCTCGAGAGTTAAAGACCAATTGTTGCATCTGTTGAAGCGATCCTCGTTGTTTCACCAGCTATTGCTACACCTATGGGGTAGTTTTTATCTTGGAGGGTTAAATTGGTGATTTTTCGAGCAAAAGTGATCGAAGTTTATACGTTAAACAAGAGTCTACTAGAGAATGGGTGTCGGTTTGGAAAGATGCATTACCTCAACTTTCAGGGTTTGTTGGAGGTTTTTATGAGGGAACCAATGTTAGTCTCGGGAATAGTTTTTTAGGTGTTGATACGGATATAGTTTGGTTTAGTAAACAAGATAAAAAAGTTATTGATAAGAGAGAGCGTGAAATTCCAGAAATGGAAGTAGTATATTTACAAGAACAAGAAATGGATGAGGTTCCTCTACAGTAACAAGCAGTAGGTGGAATTATTCTGCGATACTTGTATGATGTTTACCGCGATAACCCACAACCCTCTTTTCGTTAACGATTAGAAATAGAGGTAGAAGGAGTTCCTCTACAAGGAAAGGAGTATATGAAACTCCTCTTCAATGGGGAGAAAATAGTGAGTCCCATACTTGTAATCAGCGAAAGACGTGGAAGAAGGTTAGAACGAACTGTAAGAGAATTTCCGTATTTGAAATATGGTGGCTGGGGCAGAGACGATTTCAAGTGAGGCAGAAATAGCAAGGCCTGTTGAAGTTTATAACCATACTTTAAACCAAAAATGGTCTGGTGCTACACGAGTGTGTATAGGCTTTGCTGCTGATCGTGTTATGCCTTATATCGCTGGCGGTGTTTCTTGTGTGCAACTTCAAGACATCTTTTTACAATCAATTGAAGTAGTAGGTAAAGAAAATAGGTTTTTTTGATTTATCAGATGAAATAAAATGATGGTGGGTTATATCCTTGGCAGTGGTATTAATTTTACGATGGCTGATAGTGCTGTGTTACATGCAGAATATCGTTACTCAGATTTTGGTAAGCAGAAATTTTCTAAGAATAAATTGAAACTTGATTACAAGACCAATGATTTTCGTGTTGGTGTGGCCTATAAATTCTGATTTATTATAAAATTAATAATTCTTAAATTCTGTTTATGATAGATTTTTATTTTTTCTAAAGGTATAAAAAGAGACGGTATCCTTTAGAAGGACAAGGGTATTTATTAACTAACGGGAGTAATATTGTACTCAAAAAAGATGATAAAAGGATTAAATTTTTTATGTTCATTTCAGTTTATCTATAGTACATTTTTCTGCTTGTTTTAATTGAAATGTAATTGTAACACTATAAACAGCTTATGTGTTATACTAAGTCAATATAGGCATCAAAAAAATAAATTAATTTTGGTATGATTTATCGCGTATTTAGCTTAAATATGATATAAAAACTAAATACAGAATTGATCGTGAATACGAATAGAATGGGGGGCCCAGCAATAAATATTTTCTTTCAATGACATGTGCGCTAAACTTTTGAAAAAGTTTTTAGGAGATTGGTGTCAAAAATTTTTACACTTTTTAGTCATTTTAATTATAGTTACAAATAAATTTAGATAATTACAACATATTGTAATAGTTCTTAATCTTAATTAAGTCATTTTGACCACCATTTAAGAGAGCTTGAAAGGGCTTTTACAAATATAAAAAGCTGCTACTTTGAAGCTCTTTTTGATGAAAAAAATTAGATTTATTCCGATGGAAAGTACTTGTCTACCAATGCATAAATAATTGCTGTTGTTTCGGCATCTAGAATTCCGTTATAATTCTCTTGGCGAAAATGAAGCTGAAATGCTCGGATTAGATTTTTGTATCCGTATTTAGTTTTTGCAATTGAAGTATCATATCCATACTGTTTTAATTTTGAAATAGCCTGTTTTTTTGCTTTTTCCAAGTATCTGCAATTACAAAATTCTTTTTGATAACAATTTTTTAATTCATCATCATACCATGCTCCTATACCTGCTTTATAAAGCTGTCTCCATGGGAAAGCTGCACCTGGATCATTTTTTCTTCCGATGGCAATATCACTGTGACCAACAACATTGGTTGGTGTGATATCTGGATAACGTTGAAGAATATTCAATACGAGTTCTTTAATCGCATCAATTTGTGTTAGGTTATAAGGGGGAAATGTAAATACTTCATTTTCAGTGGTTGCTAGATTAACGATTTCAATTCCAATGGATGTATCGTTTAGATTATTATATTCACCCCATGAACTTACACCAGCATGCCATGCACGTTCATTTTCATCAACTAAGTTAAAAATACGAATATCTTTAAAACCGGCTTCAAGATAAGTTTTCTCTGAGGGATCAGGAATAAGATAATGAGCACTAACTAAGGGGCCAGTGAGAAGAGCGATTGACGTTTCAAAATTAACTGCAGTATAGTGCATAACTAAAAAACGAACTCGACGATTGAAACTTTGTATAGCACGATAACTATTGTAATCAATTTTATACATAGACAATTCTCTTTTTAGAATTCATTTTTGCCTATAAAATATAATAAAACGTATAAATTAGTATTAGTGTTATTTGGAATAATTGTTTGTGGTACAATATCGGTATCCAGTAGTAACTATAACCAAAGGTAATTATACCAAATTGAAATATTTTTTCTTTATCATAGAAAGCTTTTTAAAAGGAAAGAGCGTAATTTTAAGGAAATACCCACTTTTAAATTTTACTCTTTTCTTGAATAAAATTCACAAATTCAATTTCTAAAAAACAATTGTTTTATACATAATGTATTTTTGAAAATCATGAAGCTTAGACAGGATTTACACTGTAAATAATCTATTATTTAATTGTTATAAAGAGTGTTTATGATAAGTTCTACAATATATTAAATATTTTTCTAATATTACCCCGAAATTTTAATATAGCTTATAATTCATTGTTCTGTTTTAGCTTGGAAATATTATAGCATATTTTAGAATTTATTCGCTATAAAATTTAAGGTGTTTTTTATATTTGATTTTCGGAAATAATTACACTTTATAGATATAAAAAAACAAAGTCACCTTCTGTAAAAAATATCAAGTTCGTTTTCACAATATTTGTAAAGAGCAAAAATCACTTTTTAAGCAATTTTAATGAATATTATTTAAAATTAAGTCATAGAATTATTTTTCTCTTATTTGATTTGAATTGCATTAACATAAAAATAATGTTAATGAAAAATAATTATATAATATGCTTGTTTTAATTTAAAATACCTAATGTCTTATTTACCCCTTACTATTTTATCCAAAACGCAAAAAAAAATCAAGAAATATCCCTACACTATCAACACAATTACCCAACTACCCACACACATTCACATTTCCCAAAAACACCTTAAACAAAAACATCAACCCTCTTCCCCAAACCCACCACCATATCCTCTAACCTTCCACACAAAACCAACAAAACCCAAAACAAAACCAAAACTTTTATCTCAAACTGTAACTTTGTTGCCACTTTACGAACAACACAAAATAAACTATACAATAAAAACAAATGCACTTTTTGATACTATTCTCAATAAAAACTTTACTCTTAAAAACTAAGGTGATTCATGACTAAAATATCTACAAAACTACAACTAAACAAAACCACAACACCTAACCTCATCACACAAAACACAAAAACAAAAAGCATCCCATTCTCACCCAAAACAAACCAACTCCAATACCCCCTAAATAAAATTCATCCCAAACAACTAACCTATCCAAACCAAATTTTTGAACGTACGGTTTTTTTGTTTTTGTGTATGATTTATCGCGTAATTTTTAGGCGAGTTTGTTTTACGGTTTGTGTTTTATAGGTGTAGTCTTTTTGTTTTAGGCTTTGTGTTTTGGCGCATTTATTAGAGAGCCTTTTGTTAATGTTTTATGTTTTTTTGTAAGGGGGTTTAAGGGGGGGCGTTTAGGTTTGTGGTAAGCCGTTCAGGAATGATTTTGTTTTTATCTTTTTTTATGAACAGTTTGTCTCTTTTAATCGGATTGGTTTAAAGAGGATGTAGGGTTATGGTTATGCGTCGTGTCTTAAAACATCATGTTTGTTTATGTGTCCTCTCAACGGCTATTGTGGCTGGGTTGGCTCTTATTACATCTCAGAAAGTATATGCTCAAGTACAGGAGACGAAGAATTGTATGGGTTGGGTTGAGGATAGTCAGGTTTTAGCGATGCATCATGATAAGAGGGAGGGGAAGATTGTGTGTAACAGTAGCAGTGGGACAAGGGTGCTGCAGGGTGTGAGAGAAATAGATATGAGTAATCCTGATGAGGAGGCTGTGAAGATAACGGGGTCGAAGGCGGATATTACGATAGGAGATAATCTGCTGACGGTTAAAAATGGTGATAGGAGTGATAAATCGGCGATTAGGGTGGAACAGGGGGCGAGGCTGACGTTGAAGGAGAATGTTAGTATTACAAATGTGCAGAAGGTAATGGAGGTTGAGGGTTCAGGGTCTGTGATTACGGTAAATGGGGGGACATTTGGGTTGAAGGATAAGATTGGGGCAAGGAAGGATGGGGGGGGAAGGGTTATGATTGAGGTGAAGAATGAGGGGAGGATTGTTTTTGATAAGAGGGCGGTGGGGAGTAATGGGGGGAGTCTGATTATTAGTGGGGGGGAGGGAGCTAAGACTAAGGTAACGGGGATAGAGGTGAGTGAAACAGGGGGAGAGGTGGAGATGAGGAAGGGAACGACAGTTAATTTTGAGAGGGTGACAGAAGCGATAAAGATTAAGGGTAGTGGGACGGCTAATATAAGAGGAGAGGGAATTATAAATATTACGGGAAAGAGTACGGGGATTAAGATGGAGGGCTCAGGGAAGGCTGATGTGATGAGTCTGACTATTAATGGGAGTGGTACAGTAACAGGGGCTGAGGTATCAAGTGGGACGTTGGAATTGACTAAAGTGACGTTGAAGAATGTCACAACAGGGGCAAAGGTAACAGGGAGTGGGACGGCTGAGTTGATAAAGGTGGGGATTACGGGAAAGGATGGAGCAGATACGGGGGTATATGCGGAGACTTCGGAGACAGTCACGTTGACCAGTGTGAAGATTTCGGAATTTGCAAAAGGGGTGGAGGCGAAGAATGGGCAGTTGGTGATAAATGGTACGTCGACGATTACAGTTACAGATGGTGGGACGGGGCTTAATATAACGGGAGGGAGTGCTACTATGATGGGGGGATCAATTACGGGAACTGGGGGAGCTGAGAGTAGGAGTACGGGGGTATATGCGGGGACTTCGGAGACGGTCACGTTGAATACGGTGAATGTTTCAGGGGTGCAAACAGGGGTGGAGGCGATAAAGGGGCAGTTGGTGATAAATGGTACGTCGACGATTACGGTTACGGAGAATGGGACGGGGGTGAAGGTGTCGGGAAGTGCGACGGCTGATTTGACAAGGGTGGGGATTACGGTTACGGGGATGTATGGGACGGGGCTTAATATAACAGGAGGGAGTGCTACTATGACGGGGGGATCAATTACGGGAAGTGGGAGAGCTGTGAGTAGGAGTACGGGGGTGAAGATGGATAGCTCGGGGACAGTCACGTTGAATACGGTGAATGTTTCAGGGGTGCAAACAGGGGTGGAGGCGATAAAGGGGATACTGAAGGTAACAGAAGGGTCGATTGAAGGGAAGACCTATGGGGTGAAGGTGTCGGAAAGTGCGACGGCTGATTTGACAAGGGTGGGGATTACGGTTACGGGGATGTATGGGACGGGGCTTAATATAACAGGAGGGAGTGCTACTATGACGGGGGGATCAATTACGGGAAAGGATGGAAATCAGGGTACGGGTACGGGGGTGAAGATGGATAGCTCGGGGACAGTCACGTTGAATACGGTGAATGTTTCAAATTTCAAAACAGGGGTGCAGGTGACAAAGGGGACGCTGAAGGTAACAGAAGGGTCGATTGGGGGGAAGACGTGGGGGGTGAAGGTGGATGGGAGTGGGAGGTTGGAGATGAATGGGGGGACGATTGAGGGAGAGAATGGGACGGGGGTGTGGGTGCAGGAGAGTGGGACGGCTAAATTGACAGGGGTGACGATTACGGGGAAGACCTATGGGGTGTATGCGACGGGGGGAAAGTTTGAGATGAATATGGGAGAGATTACGGGAGGGAGTCAGGGGGTGTATGTGTCGGGGATGGCGACAAGTGCTGAGTTGACAAAGGTGAAGATTAAAGGAGGGGGTGGTACGGGGGTATATGCGGGGACTGCGAGGAAAGTCACGTTGAATATGGTGGAGATTTCAAAGGTTAAAATGGGGGTGGATGCGGTGGCAGGCGAGTTGGTGATGAATATGGGGACGGTTGAGTTTACGGGGAATGGGTATGGGGTGAAGGTGTCGGGGACGGCGACAAGTGCTGAGTTGACAAAGGTGAAGATTACGGGAGGGAGTCAGGATACGGGTAAGGGGGTATATGCGGAGGGGACGGGAAATGTGACGATGACCAATGTGGATATTTCAAAGGTACAATTGGGGGTAGAGGTGAAGAAGGGGACGGGAACAATGACGATCACAGGAGGGTCGATAAAAGAAGTGAAGTGGGGGATAAATATGGAGGGGGGTAAGAAATTGGTGATGGATGGGGGGACGACAATTAGTTTTACGGATGGATATGGGGTGAAGATACAAAATAATGTGACGGCTGAGTTGATGGGGACGGTGATTACGGGAAATGGGGGTGGTACGGGGGTAACTGCGGAGGGGACGGGAAGTGTGACGATGAATATGGTGGAGATTTCAAAGGTACAAGTGGGGGTAAAGGTGACAGGGAATGGGGATCTGACAGTGAAGGGAGGGGAGATAACAAATGTGCAAATGGGGATAGATATGGAAAAGGGGACGTTGGTGGTGAAGGATGGGACGAGGATTGAGTTTACGGGGACACATGGGGTGAAGGTGGGAACAGCGGTGACAAGTGCTACTTTGACAGGGGTGATGATTAGGGGAGATGGAAAGGGTATGGGGGTGTGGATGGAGGGGACGGGAAATGTGACGTTGACCAGTGTGGATATTTCAAAGGTACAATTGGGGGTAGAGGTGAAGAAGGGGACGGGAACAATGACGATCACAGGAGGGTCGATGACAGATGTGCAAATGGGGATAGATATGGAAAAGGGGACGTTGGTGGTGAAGGATGGGACGAGGATTGAGTTTAAGGGAAAGCATGGGGTGAGAGTGGGGGGAGGGGTGACAAGTGCTACTTTGACAAATGTGATGATTGAGGGAACTGATGGAAAGGGTACGGGGGTGTGGATGGAGGGGACGGGAAATGTGACGTTGACCAGTGTGGATATTTCAAAGGTACAATTGGGGGTAGAGGTGAAGAAGGGGACGGGAACAATGACGATCACAGGAGGGTCGATGACAGATGTGCAAATGGGGATAGATATGGCGGGAAGTGGGACGTTGACGGTGGAGGATGGGACGAGGATTGAGTTTAAGGGGACGCATGGGGTGAAGGTGGGAGGATCGGTGACGAGTGCTACTTTGACAGGGGTGACGATTAGGGGAACTGGGGGAGATGGCACGGGTACGGGGGTACATGCAGAGGGAGGGAAGGTGACGGTGACAGGGGGGTGGATAAGAGAGGTGCAAACGGGGATAGATATGTCTGGAAGTGGGACGTTAAAGGTGGAGGATGGGACGAGGATTGAGTTTAAGGGGACGCACGGGGTGAAGGTGGGAACAGCGGTGACAAGTACTACTTTGACAGGGGTGACGATTAGGGGAGAAGGAAAGGGTACGGGGGTGTGGATGGAGGGGGGGAATCTGACAGTGAAGGGAGGGGAGATAACAAATGTGCAAATGGGGATAGATATGGCGGGAAGTGGGACGTTGACGGTGGAGGATGGGACGGTGATTACGGTTACGGAGAATGGAACCGGGGTGGGTGTGTGGGGAGGAACAGCGACGGCTGAGTTGACAGAGGTAACGATTAAGGGAGAGGGAAAGGATAAGGGGATTGGGGTGATAATGGCGGGGAAAATGATGACGATGGAGAAGGTGGATATTTCAGGGGTTGGAAAGGGGGTATATGTGATGAGGGGAGAGGTGATGATGGATAAGGTGGATATTTCAGGGGTGCAAACGGGGATAGAAGTGGAAAGTGGGACGTTAGAGGTGCTTGGGGTGAGTGGAAATTCGACGATTAATTTTACGGGGGATGGGTATGGGGTGAAGGTGGGAGCATCGGTGAAGAGTGTTCGTTTGACGGATGTGAGGATTACGGGAGGTGATCAGGGAAGTGGTACAGGGGTATGGGCAAATAGTTCGGAAAAGATGACATTGATGTTGGATAAGGTGGGTATTTCAGGGGTCGTAATGGGGGTATATGCGGGAAGTGGGAAGTTGGTGATAAGGGAGGGGACGATTAGTTTTAAGGCAGGGTATGGGGTGAGAGTGGGAGATAAAGTGAAGAGTGCTCGTTTGATGGGGACGCAGATTACGGGAGATGGAAGTGGGTACGGGGTGTGGGCAAGTAGTTCGGAAAAGATGATGATGACGTTGGAGGATGTACGTATTTCGGGGGTTGAAACGGGAATAGATATGTCAGGAAGTGGGGTGCTCAAGGTGAGTGGAGAGAGTGGGAACTCGATGATTAGTTTTACGGGGGACTATGGGGTAAAGGTGGGAGGGTCAGTGACGAGTGCTACTTTGACAAATGTACAAATTAAGGGAGGGGGAGAGGGATACGGGGTGTGGGCGATGGGGAAAATGATGACGATGGATAAGGTGAATATTTCAAATGTACAAATGGGGGTGGAGGTGAAGGCAGGGAATCTGACAATCACAGGAGGGTCGATAAAAGAGGTGCAAACGGGGATAGCTATGTTAGGGAATGGGATGCTCAAGGTGGAGGAGAAAACAGAGATTCAGTTTAGGAATGGGTATGGGGTGTATGTGGGAGAGAAGGTGCAGAGTGCTACTTTGATGGGGACGGTGATTACGGGAGGGAAAGCAGGGTACGGGGTATATGTGAGTGGGGGAACGGTGATGGTTAGTGGGGGGTCAATAAAAGAGGTGCAAACGGGGATCGTTATGATGGGAAAGGGGACGTTGGAAGTGAAGGATAATACGACAATTAATTTTACGCGGGGGTATGGGGTGTATGTGAGGGGATCGGTAAAGAGTGCTGAGTTGACGGGGACGGTGATTACGGGAGGGAAAGCAGGGTACGGGGTATATGCGGGGGGGGAAGGAAGGGTGACGGTGAAGGGAGGGTCGATAAAAGGGGTTTGGAAGGGGGTGGAGGTGTTGGCAGGGGATCTGACGGTGAAGGGTGGGACGACAATTCACTTTATGGGGGATGGGTATGGGGTGAAGGTGGGGAAATTGGTGAAGAGTACTGAGTTGACAGAGGTAACGATTACAGGAGGGAGAAGTGGTATGGGGGTATGGATGGAGGGGGAAAAGATGACGATGACCAATGTGGATATTTCACAGGTTGGTATGGGGGTATATGCGGAGGGGAAAAAGGTGATGGTTAGTGGGGGAACGATAAAAGAGGTGGAGAAGGGGATCGTTATGATAGGGGATGGGATGTTGATGGTGAAAGATAGGACGAAGATTGAGTTTAAGGGGGATGGGACTGGGGCTGGAGTATATATGGAGGGATCGGTGAATGCTCGTTTGACAGGGACGCAGATTATAGGAGAGAAAAAGCAGGGTAAGGGGGTGATGATGGAGGAGGGGAAGGTGATGTTGGAGAATGTACATATTTCAGAGGTTGGAACGGGGGTAGAGGTGATGAGGGGAGAGGCATGGTTGAAAGAGACGCATTTGGGAAATGTTGCAAAAGGGATGAATATCGAAAACGGGGATGTGTTTATGGAAGGTGGGGAGATGAGCTTTGATGGAGATTACGGGATCAATCTTGCAAGGGGGAATGCTGCTTTAAGGGGTGTTAATATGACTTATACGGGCAGTGATAAGACTGCTAACTTCATCAATGTTGAAGGGGGAACAGTTTTGGCAGAAAATGTAACAATCACAGGAAATGACAAGGGGCAGGGCTTAAAGGTCATAAAGGGGGGAGCAGTGTGGTTGAAAAATACAACCTTTACCAATGTCAAAAATGGTATGACTGTTGAGGGAAGGAGTACCATACGTATGGAAAAAGGAGGCATTACTTTTAAAGAAGGGCACGGCATTTATCTCAGTGGGGGACAGGCTTTGTTAAGTAGTTTCAATATTACAGGACAAGGTCGTAAGAGTATAGGGATGGGGGTGAGTAACTCAGGAGAAGTAATGATGAGGGGGGTGGAGATTTCAAAGGTTGGAATGGGAATACGGATGACAAGTGGGAATCTGGTGATGAACCGGGGATCTATTGCTTTTAATGGAGACTACGGTATCAATCTTGTTCTAGGGCATGCCCTGTTAAATGAGCTCACCATTACAGGATCTGGTATTAGTAACACTGGAACGGGGGTAGAAGTGGGGTATGGAGGAAAAGTAATAATGAAGGGGGTGAATGTTTCAGGGGTAGCAATGGGGGTACAAGTGACAACAAGTAGTGGAGCGGCGTGGTTGAAAGAGACATACTTTACCGATGTCAAAAATGGTATAATTGTTACAGAGGGGAATGTGATTATGGACAAAGGAGGTATTGCTTTTAAAGGAGATTACGGGATCAATCTTGCAAAGGGTAATGTTGTTTTAAAGAGCGTCAATATGACTTATGCGGGCAGTGATAAGACTGCTAACTTCATGAGGGTCGAAGGGGGAACAGTTTTGGCAGAAAATGTAACAATTTCCACTTCAGGAAATGTAAGTAAAGGGCTGGGCTTAAAGGTCATAAAGGACGGAAAGGTTGTCTTGAAAAATACAACCTTTACCAATGTCAAAAATGGTATGACTGTTACAGAGGGGGTTGTGCGTATGGAAGGTGGGGAGATAAGCTTTGATGGAAAGCACGGCATCGATCTTATCCAGGGTCAGGTTGCTTTAATGGTGGTCAAAATGACTTATCAAGGAAATAGTCCTACGGCTGACTTCATCAAAATTACCGGAGAGGATACTACTACAAATGCTGTGGAAACGATCCTTTCTAAAAAGAAGGCCGCAGTCGTTGCAGCAAATCTAACAATCAACGGAAATGGTCATGGGCAGGGCTTGCATGTAATAAGGGGTGGACGGGTTGTATTGATGAAGCCAACTTATACTGATGTTTACAATGGGATGACCATTAAAGAGGGTGCTGTACAGGTACTGGGTGGGGAGATGACTTTTAAAGGAGAGCATGCTGTCTATCTTAATCGGGGCCATGCTTTGTTAACTAATGTCGCTATGAAGTATACAGGAGATAATGACAAGAGTACTTTCTTAAAGGTCGAGGCAAAAGGAAATGCTCTAAATACAGCAGATATTAGGGGGACGGGCATTAAAATCGAGGGAAATGGTCATGTACAAGGGGTTCATGTGGAAAATGGGGGGCGGGTGATGTTAGAAAGTGCGGTCTTTTCTAATATCAAAAATGGGGTTACTGTGTTGAATGGTGAATTCTGGATGAAGAAGGGGGAAATTGAGTTTAAAGGAGAGCATGCTGTCAGTCTTTCAACGGGGAAGGTCGTGCTCAATGGCGTTATTATGAACTATGGGGGTGATAGAAGGGTAAAGAGGGGTGCTAACTCTACAAAATTCATCAAAGTCGAAGGAAAAGGTGCAAATCTTACCGCAGTCAAGGTGATGATCATTGGTAATGATAACGGACAGGCGGATGGTTTGATGGTGACAAATGGGGGGCATGTCACTGTAAATTATTCACATTTAACCAAAGTTCAAAATGCAATAACTATCGAAGATGGATCTGTATGGATAGGAAATGGGGTTGTTAATTTTGGGGGAAAACATGGGGTTAAAATGAAAAACGGAAAAATTTTCCTAAATAATGTACAAATGAACTACACCGGTAATAATGATGATGTAGATTTCCTTAAAATTGAGAAAAAGAAATCAATACTTACAGCAATAAACACTGTAATTAATGGAAACGATATGGGTAGTACCCAAGGTGCAGAGGTAAAGGATGGGGGAAGGTTGTTTTTGATCCGTTCAGGTTTAAATAAAGTTAATACAGGAGTTACTGTTCAAAATGCTGAAGCAATGATAATTGACACTTCAATTAATTTTAAAGGAGAGCATGCTGTCAGTTTAACCGTTGGAAAAACTATCTTAAATCAAGTAAGTATAATGCACACAGGTGGTAAAAAGACCGATGATGTCGACTCTACAAAATTCATCAAAGTCGAAGGAAAAGGTGCAAATCTTACCGCAAACAAAGCTATAATTAAAGGATACGAAGATAAAGGAAATGGTTTACATGTTACAAATAATGCAAAGGTAACTCTTCTTCAATCTGAATTAACGGGTGTTGCCAGAGGAATTTATATCGAGAGCGGAGAAGTAAAAATCAAAAATTCCAACATGACAATAAATGGCGAAAATTCTTATGGTATAAGTCTTGAGTCTGAGAAATCAACATCTGAAACACGCTCAAAAAGATCACGAAGATCCGCAGATAGTCTAACGCCGCCGCATCATACGTCAAAAATAAACAAAAAGTCAGAAGTAGGATCGGTTCATCTAATAAATACAGTTTTAAAAGTTCCAAATAATATAGTCATTCGTGGACATGAGGCTGAAAGTATCGTCGTCTTTAAGGATTCCAAAGTTTCTGGTGATTCACTATTGGAGGCTAAAAATAAATCTTATGTAATGATTATGGCTAATAACTCTTCATTAACCGGAAGTTCACATGTTGATCGTGAATCTGACGCTATGTTTTACTTGACTAATAATGCTCAATGGATTATAACAAATGGAAAGGGTCAAGATCAAAAGAAGCCGTCATCGTTTATTTCAGGTATAATGCTTAGAGATGATAGTGCTATTGTTTTTGATAAGTCATCTGCAGACAATTACCAAACATTACGTATAGGAAAAGGATCGGGTGAGGCTTATAGGGCACAGGGCGGTGCACATATTCATCTTAATGTCCAACCAGATCGTAAGGGTTTGCTTGATGATGATAAAGCCAATCGTGTTTTAATTCATGGTGATGTTTCTGGAAATACTAAAGTTCATATACATGATGCATCAGATAGTGAAGAAGAGACAAGGTATGAAGATAATGTTAATCAAAGTATATCAATAATACAAGTCTCTGGCGTAGCAAAAAAAGACTCCTTCCAACTAAACTATGGTTATGTTACGTTGGGTAATTCTCCTTACCAATATCACCTTGTCGCCTATGGTCCTGACTCTGAATTTGGGCAAGCAAATCAACAAAAAAGATTAGTTGAAGGAGAAGGGGAATTTTGGGATTTCCGTCTTGAAAATAAATATATTCCTTTTAATCCTCGTCGTCCAGATATGCCGATTAAACCAATAGTCGTTCCACAAGTTCCGGCTTATCTTCTCTTGCCTAATGCTTTGTTCTATGCTGGGTTGATGGATGTCAACAATCAAACTGAGCTGTTAGGGACAATGGTGACGTCATTTGATCCATTTTTCAATGGAAAGCCGGCTTTTTTCATACGCGGTTATGGTGGTAGTCACAACTACACTTCTGACTTATCTATTTCGGAATACGGTTATGGTGGTAAGTTTGGTTATTACGCAACAGATGCGGCTGTTCTTTTGAATACATTAGAGAATGAGCAAAATAGTGCATTTGTTGGAGTTATAGGTACTTATGGTAAATTATCACTCCAACCTCAAGATGTTGAAAAAAGTAAAAAAAGTAATTTTGATCACTGGTCTATAACTGCTTATGCTAGTTTGCAGCATAACATGGGGTTTTATGTCAATGGTCTTTTATCATACGGTTTATCTCGAGGAAATGTTGAAACGCTTGCGCGAGGTAAAACAGCAAGAATAACAGGTAATCCGCTGCGTGCAGCTTTAACAGGTGGTAAGGCTTTCTTAACTGGGTATGAAGGTCTTGTTTTTGAGCCACAGATGCAGCTTGTTTATCAATATTTGAGATTTAATTCTGCTCGGGATATTGATGGTTTTGATATTGATATGGGCTCTCCTAATCAATTAACAACACGTTTGGGGGGACGTCTTGCTCAAGAATTTTCTTTAGTAGAAGAAGATAGTTCAGTATCTTTCTATGGTAAGCTGCACCTTATGAGCAGCTTTGGAGGAAAGCAGTTTGTGCAGTTCAAAGATACATTCCAGTTGGGTGCGTTTGGTTCTTCTATGGAAGCAGGTGTGGGTGTGCAGGCTCAATTGTCATCTCAGATAGCTCTGCATGGTGATGTGGTTTATCAACAAAAATTAACCAAAGCTGGTCTTTCAGGAAGTACTTTCTCAGGGGGACTACGTTATCGTTTCTGATTGATATTGGATTACATTGTTATCTTCAATTTTTAAAGTACGGTATATGTCAACATATAAAAGATAGTATTATAAAGTTAAAAGTAATGTTAGTAAGGAAGGTTATTTAATAACTGTGCAGATTTACTATTATTTCATAAGTCACTACTGTAAATCAGTTTTAATGGTCTTAATAATACAGTGTATCAAGTTAGATACAAGAAATGTCAAAACTGCAAATGTGAGAGACTCTTTTTTAGGTAGATAACAAGAATAAGCTCAATAAATTACATAAATGAGTGGTAAGTTACATACCCACAACAACTTCTTGAGATTTGGCAATGGAAATATGGAAATTTTGCACACATATAGCGGGTTCTTCTTTTTGCAAAGTTTTATAAATTTGCTGATTTGGAATGGCGAAATGGCTGTTTTTTTGATTGGGAAGGGTAAGATCATTTAGTCTAGAGCTTGATCTTATCATTAATAATGCAACGAGGGAATTATCTATTACTTTGTTACTTTTTAAGTTTAAGGAGGAAAATTATTACGAATACTTAAAAAAGTTTTTATTTTTAACTGTAACAATTTTAATAACAAGAACTGATCACGTTGAATTATACATAGAAAAGAATTTTTAAACTGGGTTAAAAGTCGAAGATGGGGGAACATGTTATTGTAGAATTAAGATACGATCTAATTTAGGGATAGAAGAAGGGAAAGTGATCAGGAATAAAACATGCTAAATCTAGCTAGAATGGTGGTCATTCTAAATAGTCCATGGAAATAGTTAAGGATACCACTTTGCATTAAAATACAAATTAATAGTCAAACTATGGCACAAAAACACCATGAACTTTTTAAATAACATAAAAAAATTTTACTAACATTTATTCTACGTTCAGCATGTTGCTAGTATAAAACATTTATGAATATAACCAGATTTAAACAATTTTTTAAATGAACTGTAAAGAAAAAATAACTATTAACAATTTAATCGCATAATTCATCGGCAAACATATATTTCAAAAGTTTGACTAGAAAGGTTCCTAATATTTTAAAGAATTGTAAAATATAATATTATACATTATTATTTTTTAGTATTTCTTATTCTTACATTTAAAAAAATAATTTACCAAATACAAATCATTAATTATCAAACCATAACCAGTAAGACTACATTGTATTTTCATTATATTGGTAATAAAATGTTATGAACAATGATTTGCAGCTTGTTTTAGGAAAAGTTACAAAACTATGACAGAAGTGGAGGTGACAAAAAGAAAGCAATGAAAAAAAATAACAAATAACGACTTAGATAAATAATATGTGTATAAATAAAAAATATACTTGGAAAAATATTAATTTAATTTAAAATAAAGCCTCTTTTTTGAATAAAAGATTCTGTTGAGAACGAAGGTGTACAATGTACTGATCTTCGCAAAGGGTGGTATTATATTCTGTGATAATTTCATTCTTTTTAATCTCGGATATAATTGTTGCTTTTTCTAGAAGACCGCAAGGAATAGCTTTGTGTATACGCGCTTCTGAGGCACTCATTGTCCAAGCACGGTAGCTATATAAACCAATCGAATCTAGTTGATCACCAGGATAAAGATCTTTTTTTGCAACAGCACAAACTTCTGCTACTGGATAATTAAGTGGTGCCATATCTGATTTACCATAAAGTACAGCACGTGCGCAGGTAAGTGGAACCTCCATCGAGGTTAAATGATATGGACGATAAAAGGTAAAATATGGCCCTTCCCCAACTTTTAAATCTTTCATACGTTCGCGTAAACGCGGGTGCATTATTTCAGCGATTACAAAAACACCAGGCGATACTCCTTGACCTATTGAATAGTCTACAACACCGTATCTATTCAAAATACCACCATCTTCTTTTGGAATAAGTACTTTGTTTAAATCTTCAAGTGCTGCTTGTGGACCGTGCATTCCAGGACAATCTGGCAGGAGACCTGTGGCATTAGCAATGGCTGCCATTTCAACCATCGTTTTAGATCCATCAATAAATTCAACTAACATGCGAACATTCATATTTCGTCGCAAAGCTTCTTCTTCATACAAATCTGGTGTAGCATCAAAAATAAGAGGATTATTTTTTCCTTTACCAGCTGCAACAATCTTATGCCCAAGAGCTGAAACAAATTCAATAAGTTCCATACAAGAAGAAGGTTCGTCACCAGCACCAAGTGTATAAATTAAACCTCGTTTATCCGCCTCATGCTTAAGATAAGCACCAATTGTAACGTCTGCTTCGACATTCATCATGACAAGATGCTTATTATTTTCAAGCGCTTTAAGACCAACTTTAGCGCCTGTTTCAGGATGACCTGTTGCATCAACTACAATATCAATTTGCTCATTACCCAAAACAAGATCAAGATCATCCGTAACAGCAATTAAACCTCTTTCAATCGTTTGAGTCAAAGCTGTAGCGTTTTCAACTTCACGTACATAACCTTCTTCACCATATGCTAAAACAGCTGCATCAAAAACACGTGATGGTGTTCGAGTAGCAACAGCTGCAATTGTTATACCATCCATATGTACAACACTTGACAATAAATCTGTTCCCATTTCACCACAACCAATAAGTCCAATACGAATGGGTTGATAATTTTCTGCCCGCTGTTTCAAATCACGTGCTAAACCTGTCAATTTTACATTACTTGCCATTATTCTTTTCCACCCAAAAAAGGAAAATTATTTATTCGCAGAGCATAACTTGTCTGTAAAATATTTCATCTTTTATAATTGATGCTCTAATCAATGGATTTTATAAAAGCAAGGAAGAATGTATAAGCTCTTGTCAAATAAAACAGGAATAGCATTATGCAACGAAAAATAACAATACAAGATATAAAAAATCTCATTGGAAAAGAAATTGGTTTATCCCAATGGCGCTTAGTTACACAAGATATGATTAACCAATTTGCATCTGCAACAGATGATCATCAATGGATCCACGTAGATGAAGAAAAAGCAAAAAAAACACCTTTCGGTGGTACTATTGCTCATGGTTTTCTGACATTGTCGCTATTATCTACACTGGCCTATGAAGCATTACCAAAATTAGAAGGTGCAACAATGGAAATTAACTATGGTTTTGACAAAATACGCTTCATGAGTCCTGTAAAAACAGGTGCACAAATACGCGCCCGTTTTATTTTAGATGACGCAAAAATTCGCCCCTCTGGTAGAATCGTCTTTCATTATAAAACTACAATAGAAATCAATAAATTAAAAAATCCAGCACTTATCGCACATTGGCTTATTATTGCTATGATTGAAGAGAAAGAAATAAACTCTTCAATTTCTTAATGCTTCGTTCTATCAAATTTCTGCGCAACTCGGTTACCAAACCATTGAACAAAATATTAAGAATAATCAAAAAGATAATAACTATTGTCATAATAGAGGTATTATAACGCTGATAACCGTAGCGGATCGCCATATCACCTAAACCTCCACCACCAAGATATCCAGCAAGTGAAGTGGCACTGATAAGAGAAATCACCATAACAGTAAAACCAGTAATTAAACTGGAAAGCGCTTCTGGAATAAGTACATATCTAACAATTTGAAAACGACTAGCTCCCATAGAACGAACAGCTTCAACCAAACTATATTCAACTGTTTTAAAAGATAATTCTGCTATACGAGCATAAAAAGGAATGGCTGAAATAGTGAGAACAAAAATCACGGAAAAAATTCCCACACCACTTCCCACAACAATACGCGTAACAGGAAGAAGATAAAAAGCAAGAATTATAAAAGGAATAGCACGCACACTATCGATAATAATACTTAAAGGACGATTAATAAGACGTGATGAAAAAAGACTTCCATGCGCAGTTGTGTAAAGCAACAAACCAAGCGGAAGACCTATAATAAATGCCATAAAAGAAGCACTAATTGTCATAAATAATGTATCAAAAACAGCACCAGGAAGCTCATGAAAAAGAATATTAAACATAACCTAAAACCTCACAATATCGTCCTTTTTCTGTTAACCATCTGACCGCTTTTTCTAAAGCTACTTTATTTTGACTTGGAAGACCTAAAAAAAGGCGACCTATAACTTCACCCTGAACTGTATCAATACCACCATGCAAAATACGTACTCTTAATCCTATTTCATCTTCAAGAAGACTTAAAAAAGGTTGCTGAGCAATTTCACCAGCGATATTAATTTCAACAACAGCTTCTTGACCTGTTGATTTAAGTTTTTGTGCCAATTCTTTAGGAAGCTGTGGCGTTACAAGTTTCAACATAGCAATTGTTGTGTCTTCTTGTGGTGATGTAAAAATATCTTTCACACATCCTTCTTCTACAATACGCCCTTGATTCAACACAACAACACGATGCGCAATCGCACGAACAACTTCCATTTCATGCGTAATAAGTACAATAGTTAAATTGAGACGATTATTAATATCAGCAAGGAGCTCTAAAATAGATTGCGTTGTTTCAGGATCAAGCGCAGAAGTTGCTTCATCTGATAATAATATTTTAGGATTAGCCGCTAAAGAACGTGCAATTCCAACACGCTGTTTTTGTCCCCCTGAAAGTTCTGCAGGATAACGATACTCTTTTCCAGATAATCCTACTAATTCAATAAGCTCAAAAGAACGTTGGTAACGTTGTTTTTTATTTACACCTGCTAATTTGAGAGGTAACGCAATATTATCAATAACTTTTTGCGAAGATAAAAGGTTAAAATGTTGAAAAATCATCCCAATACGTTGACGATAAGGAGCCCATTCTGTTTCTGTCAAATTTGAAACATTAACACCTTCAAAAAAAATGCCTCCTTCATCAATCTGTTCTAACCCATTTAAACAGCGCATAAGTGTAGATTTTCCTGCACCACTACGCCCGATAATGCCAAGAATCTCACCTGCATGGATATCGAGAGATAAGTTATCAATTGCTGGAGTAGACGCTGCACTAGAAAAATAGCGACTAACATTTTTTAAAGAAATAAGAACAGAGGTTTCCATTCGTCATTACCAAGACGTTTGAACAGCTGTACCAAAAACCTCTTTAAGTTTTGCACGTACAGGTTCGCTATTATAAGCAGCTACCAATTTTTTAACCCATGGCTTATCTTTATCAATAGTGCGCACGACAATAACATTATTATAGGGATTATTTTCTACTTTTTCCCATGCAATAACATCTTTTTGTAAATCCAACCCAGTAGTCAAAGCCCAATTTGTATTTACAATCACAATATCAAAATCATTAATTGCTCGTCCTAGAATGCCAGCATCCAATTCGCGAATCTTTAAATTTTTAGTATTTTCAACAATATCAAATGGAGATGAAAGAACATTCTGAGGATTTGTTAACTTAATAAAACCTAAAGAATCAAGAAGAAGCAAAGCCCTTCCACCATTTGATGGATCATTAGGGATGCCAATACTTGCTCCATCACGTAGATCTTTTATATCTTTAATTTTACGTGAATAAACACCAATTGGAGAGATAAATGTATAACCAACAACTGAAAGTTTATAACCATGCTGCATAATTTGATTATTCAAATAAGGAGTATGTTGAAAAGCATTCGCATCAATATCTCCTGCATTAACAGCATCATTAGGCAAAGTGTAATCAGAAAAATAAACAAGCTCAACATCCAAGCCAGTTTTTTTAGCCTGCTCAACAGCAACCTTCCAAACAGTTGCTTCTTCTCCTTCCATAACACTAAGTTTAATTTTTGACTTATCTGCTGTTACAGCAAAAGGAACATGAGAAAAAAATGCGGAAAGAAAAAGAGATACTCCGACTACAATATACCAAGACAATTTATTCAATGTCATATGTGTTTATCTTTCTTATACTTTTCAAGATTTTTTAAGGGAAAGCCCAATATACTCAATATTTTTAGGAAGAAAATTAAAGAGTATAAAAGCTTAATAGAATATTCAATCATTTTTATTGAAAAGATAATGTTATTTTTTGCTATGAATACCTGTTATTCCAATAAATATGTTTTTCAAACATTTCAATTTCAAATTTAATCAAAAAACTCTGCTAAATTTTTAAAAATCCATTTCATAGCATACAACAATTTTTTTGCCTTATATTACTGTTTTTATTTAAGCAGCTACTTTAGGTTTGATCAAACCATTAGAGACAAGCAACTCAGCAATTTGAATTGCATTCAATGCTGCTCCTTTTCTCAAATTATCAGCAACAACCCAAAAAGTTAGACCATTTTCAACAGTAATATCTTCACGGACGCGACTAATAAAAACATCATTTTCACCAGTGCACTCATAAGGAGTGATATAACCACCGTCTTCACATTTATCAATAAGTTGGCAGCTTGGTGCATCGCGTAAAATGGTTCGCGCTTCATCAGCACTCAATGTTTTTTCAAATTCAACATTAACAGCTTCAGCATGACTGATAAAAACAGGAACTCGAACAGCAGTAGCTGTTAATTTGATCCTAGGATCAAGAATCTTTTTTGTTTCAGCCATTACTTTCCATTCCTCTTTAGTATAACCATCTTCCATAAAAACATCGATGTGGGGAATGATATTAAAAGCAATGCGTTTGGTGAATTTTTTTGATGAAATTGGATCGGCAACAAAAACTGCTCTTGACTGTTCGAACAATTCATCCATCCCCACTTTACCGGCCCCGGAAACTGATTGATAGGTAGAGACAACAACGCGCTTAATAATTGCTGCATCATGAAGAGGTTTTAAAGCAACAACAAGTTGAATTGTTGAACAATTAGGATTAGCAATAATATTATGTTTAGAAAAACCGCTTATAGCTTTTGCATTAACTTCAGGTACAATTAAAGGAATATCAGGATTATAACGCCAAGTGGACGAATTATCGATTACCACACAACCAGTTGCACCAATCTTGGGAGCATATTCTTTAGAAACACTTCCTCCAGCAGACATAAGGCATAAATCTGTATCAGAAAAATCATATGTATCAAGTGCTTTTACCTTTAAAGTTTTATCACCATAAGAAACACTTTGCCCTAATGAACGCCGTGAAGCTAAAGGAATTATTTTACTGGCAGGAAAACCTCTCTCTTCCAAAATTGCCAACATTTCACGACCAACATTCCCGGTTGCACCAACAACTGCGACTTTGAAATTCATTTTTCTACACTCCTATCTTTTCCCATTGTACAAAAATTAACATATTATCAACCTCTTTCTTTGTACTGTAACAAGGAAAAGATAAGTTAATTAAGAGGCATAAAATAATCTTTACGTTGTTTTTAAGCTCAATTCAGTGCTCCATAATGATTTAATTAATCAGCTATGCATATTTATCGTGATCATAACACTATAACGGCTTCACATTTATAATGTACCGTTTCTGTTAAACTTTTGAAAATAAAAAAAAATTTGAATATTATATATCAAGCTATACAAATACCTTCTTGATACGACCTCAATTTATTGAGTTCCTTATTTTTTGTCAATTTCAATTATTATACTTTAAAAACTTTTGAATAATGACTCTACAAATATATTGAATACTGACATTATTTATTGCACTGATAAAATCTTCTTCATTTCGTTATTTAAAATGTGAAGCTATACATAAATTGTTTCTAAGATTTTTTGAATCTGTTTGGAATTTTCAAGCTATTTACGCTGTTAGTCAGAAAAAACAATCAAAATTTTATTTTACTTACAGCACAAAAGTCGGCTCATTTCCCAACCATAAAGACCTAATTCTCACAATATATATGGAGCAAAAATATAATCTCATTTTAAATAAAGCAGTTCTTTTGTAAAAAATGCATAAAGATTGATTGAGGAAGAATCTTTATAGCTTTTAAATTGATCTGCAAATTACTTCTTAATAAAAAGGCTATTTTTCATTTGGTTGTAAAGAACGAGCCTCTGAAGCAAGCATAATAGGAACACCATCACGAATAGGGTAAGCCAAATTCGCTTTAAGTGAAATTAATTCTTGTGTTTTTCGGTTTAAAGAAAGTGTTCCTCTTGTAATTGGACAAACAAGCAATTCAAGCATTTTGGGATCAGTAATCATTTTTTTCATATTTTTAGATCCATTAATTTAACCGATGATATGTTCCTTTTTCTTTCATAAGTGAACGCTCAGTTAAAGCAAGAAGAGTTTGGGCACGACTTGCAATATCTGGTGCTTCCAACAAAGCTTGTTTTTCTGCAGGCGCAAAAGGTATAAGAATTGAGAGAGTATTCACTAATACAGACGTGGGTGTTTGCATAATACTATTCCAATGATGTTCCATTTCATGAATAGTTAAATAATGTTCAACAGTGCTTAATAAATTTTCTCGGTTAATGTCTTCTGAAACATCAGATTCTTGCAAATCTTTTGTGTTTGATCGAATAACAGCAACCCTATAAGATTTTGTGTTCACTAATTCTTGTTCCAAAGTGAAACGGCAAATTCCTTGGAGTATAATAAAAAGCCGCCCATTACCTGTTTCATTGTAATTTGTAATACGACCTATACATCCTATTTTATAAAGTTGTTTAGATAAGCTATCTATATCCGATGAAAGTGGTTGAATCATCCCTAATAGACGATTGGATGCCATTACATCTTCAACCATTTCAAGAGTATTCGGTTCAAAAATATTAAGTGATAGAAAACCACCGGGTAACAACAATGCACCTTCTAAGGGGAAAAGAGCAATCTGCTTTGGCAAATCATTTTCACAATTATAGTAGATATTGCCAGCTTTCATAAATATTTGTGACCTTTATTTGATGTAGTTTGGTGCCAAAAC
Source organism: Bartonella sp. WD16.2 (assembly GCF_002022505.1). Taxonomy (NCBI): domain Bacteria; kingdom Pseudomonadati; phylum Pseudomonadota; class Alphaproteobacteria; order Hyphomicrobiales; family Bartonellaceae; genus Bartonella; species Bartonella sp. WD16.2. The sequence continues at coordinate 1,168,736 of NZ_CP019781.1, read as the reverse complement.
AACCACAGTTTATAATATCATTTAGGTATAAGAAAGACTATATTATAAATTAACTTATCTCTATAAAATACTTTATTTGTCTATGAGTGATAAAAAACTGCAACTTTATACCCTCTCATTTACGAGAGAAAATATATGAGAAAATGGAAATAAAAATATAAGATGCCTTTAAATAGAGCTTTATAATTTATCAAAAATATCCACTATTAAATATTACCAAATCTTATCATTATGATTAGATTATTGCTAAACAGTATAATGCTTCTTTAAAATTTTGAATTATCTTTTTTGTTTATAACCCTTGTACTTTCCCCTTATTTTAACGCAATAATTCTTAAAAAAGAATCCACATAATTTCAAAATCTTTAAAATAGCTTATGTATACCAAAAAACTTAAAATTTAGGGAATACTAATCAATTTGCTAATGACAGTATGGAGAAGATAGAATATAAATAACAATATGTCAGAAAAAGCGTTATCATTACCTTCATTCTTATACGTAAGGAAGCAAAACGCAAATTTTCACACCATCGCTAAAGGGGAAATAGTCTATAATTTTAAAAACCATAAAGGCTATAAAAAGCTGATTCGAAAAATGGCTGGATTCATGCCAACAATTTAAACATTTCTAGTAAATTCCTTAAGGCTTATGATAGATAAGAATAGAAGTTACCATATTATGTAGTGATGGTGCGACTTTGGAGAAATTATGAATACACTATCGCAAAAACCTGAAACATCTTCTTTTAAAAATCTTCCCTTACATAAATTGCACGAAAAAGCAGGAGCAAAATTTGGTCCTTTTGCTGGTTGGATGATGCCTTTAACTTATCCTTTAGGAGTTTTAAAAGAACATCTTCATACTCGTGCTCATGCTGGTCTTTTTGATATTTCTCATATGAAATTGATCGTTGTTGAAGGATCACAATCAACCGAATTTTTATCCTACGCCCTTCCTGTAGATGCTGCATTTTTAAAAGAGCGCCAATCACGGTATAACTATTTACTTAATGAACAGGCTGGTATTCTTGATGATCTTATTCTTACTCGTTTAGGGAATCACCGTTTTATACTGGTAGTTAATGCAGGTAATGCACAAGCTGATCTTGCTGAACTTAAAAAACGTGCTACTAACTTTGATTGTCATGTGAGCGCACTTGAAAGAGTACTTCTTGCTCTTCAAGGGCCACAAGCTGCATCTGTTATAGCTGATGCGGGGTTGCCTGGTAATGAACTGTTATTTATGCAAGGATTTGAACCGTGCAAAGATTGGTTTGTAACACGTTCTGGTTATACAGGGGAGGATGGTTTTGAAATTGCGTTGCCAGAAGACCAAGCCCACCAATTAGTGGAGAGGTTGCTTAGTGACCATCGTGTTGAGTGGATTGGTCTTGCAGCACGTGATAGTCTTCGGTTAGAAGTGGGATTGTGTTTACATGGCAACGATATTACACCTGACATCAACCCTATTGAAGCTGCACTGACATGGGCTGTTTCCAAAAGTGTTCGCGAAAAAGCTGAATTTTATGGAGCGAAAGCTTTTCTTGAAGCATATGAAAAGGGACCATCACGTTGTCGTGTCGGTCTAAAACCACAAACGCGTCAACCTGTACGCGCGGGTGCGGTTCTTCTAGATGATAAGGGTAATCAGATTGGAGTAGTAACATCGGGGAGTTTTGGTCCTTCTTTTGATGGTCCAGTAGCAATGGGCTATGTCCCTGTTGATTTGAAGGCTGAAGGAACAGAAGTATTTACTGAATTGCGTGGTAAAAAGATTGCGCTGTCTGTTCATTTACTCCCTTTTATTAAGCAACGTTATTTTAAAGGGTAATATTCTATGTCTAAGATTTATTTTACACAAGATCATGAATGGATCAGTATTGAAGGGAAAGTAGCCACTGTTGGGATCACTCATCATGCTCAAGAACAGTTAGGTGATTTGGTTTTTGTTGATTTGCCACAAAGTGGCACACAATTGTCCAAGGGAGATTCTGCTGCTGTCGTGGAATCGGTTAAAGCAGCTTCAGATGTTTATGCACCTATCGATGGCGAAGTTGTCGAAATTAATGAGGCATTGGCAGATGATCCTGCATTGGTAAATCAAAAAGCCGAAGAAGAAGGTTGGTTATGGAAAATGACGCTACAAGATGAAGCACAACTTGATGGATTGCTAGACGAAAATGCGTACAAAGCGTTGATTGGGTGAGTGCTATGCAAGAACGTCGTTTTTTTTCTCGACATATTGGGATTCGACCTGGTGAAACACAAGAAATGCTAGATATTTTAGCTCTTGATTCAGTTGAAACATTGATCTCTCAAGCTATACCTCAGTCTATTCATTTAGAGCGTCCACTTAATTTGCCGCAAGCAGCAAGTGAAAAACAGGCTTTAGAAGAGCTATCCAAAATGATGGAGCGTAATCGTTTGCGCAAAAATTTTATTGGCCAGGGATATTATGGAACATGTGTACCATCTGTTATTTTACGCAATCTCTTTGAAAATCCAGCTTGGTATACTGCTTATACACCTTATCAAGCAGAGATTAGCCAGGGTCGTTTAGAATTATTATTTTATTTTCAAACATTGATCAGTGAATTGACAGGTTTACCTGTTGCTGCTGCTTCACTTTTGGATGAAGCAACAGCTTTAGCTGAAGCTAATGCAGTAGCTTTCCGTTTTGCCCGTGAAAAGAAAACAAAAATTTTGATTCAAAGTTTATTGCATCCTCAAACTTTGAGTGTCATTCAAACTCGTGCTGAGACGCAGGGTGTTCACATAAACACGCATAGTGAAATTTGCGCAGATACAGCAGCTATTGTTTTATCATGGCCGGATACAAAAGGTTGTTTTAACGATTACAGTGAAGTCATTAAAGAAGCAAAAGCAAAAGAAGCGCTGGTAATTGTTGTTGCTGATCCTTTGGCTCTCACTATTATGGAGTCGCCAGCAAAATGGGGTGCAGATATTGTTGTTGGCTCTATGCAACGTTATGGTGTTCCAATAGGTTTTGGTGGTCCTCATGCGGGTTATCTTGCTGTGAGTTCTGCTTTAACGCGCTTGATTCCAGGACGTATTGTTGGTCAGTCAGTCGATACGAAAGGACGTGTTGGTTTTCGCTTGGCATTGCAGACTCGTGAACAACATATTAGACGTGATAAAGCTACATCAAATATATGTACAGCACAGGCTTTATTGGCTAATATGGCTGTAGCTTATGCTGTTTGGCACGGACCACAAGGTTTGCAGGCGATTGCTAAAAGGATTCACCATTTAACATGTCGTTTTTCTAGTGGTTTAGAGGCAGCAGGTATACGTTGTGAAAATCGACACTTTTTTGATTGTGTTAGTGTTTTTATTGAAGGAAAAGCTCAAGAAATTGCGACTCGAGCAAAAGAGAAGGGGTATCTTATTCGTGTTATTGACAGTGATAGGGTTGCAATCAATTTTGATGAATTATCAACAGAAGAAGATGCCTGTGCTTTAGCGCAGCTTTTTGGGGCAGAACTAGCAGACAAATCTGATTCAAAGCTTTTGGGTAAAGAACGTGATGCTGCTTTTCTTTCACAGCCATTTTTTAGGGCGATTCATTCAGAAACAGATATGATGCGTTTTTTACGCCGCTTATCAGATAAAGACTTAGCGCTGGACCGAGCGATGATTCCGCTTGGCTCTTGTACAATGAAGCTTAATGCAGCGGCTGAATTAATACCTGTGAGCTGGCCTGTGGTTGCTAATATACATCCTTTTGCTCCTCAAGGAGACGAAGAGGGTTATCGAGAAATGATCAGTCAGCTAAATGCGTGGTTGTGTGAAATTACAGGGTTTGCTCAAGTTTCTTTTCAGCCAAATTCTGGTGCTCAGGGCGAATATGCCGGGCTTTTGGCTATTCGTCGATATCACCAATTTCGTGGCGATCATCAACGTAATATTTGTCTTGTTCCCGCATCTGCACATGGTACCAACCCAGCTTCAGCTCATATGTCCGGTATGAAAGTTGTTGTGGTTCAGTGTTTAAATGATGGCGATGTTGATATTAATGACCTTAAAGCCAAAGCACAGTTGCATAAGGACTGTTTGGCAGCTTTGATGATTACTTATCCTTCAACGCATGGTGTTTATGAAGAAAGCATTAAAGACATTTGCGCTATTATCCATGAAAATGGTGGGCAAGTTTATTTTGATGGGGCCAATTTAAATGCGCTTGTAGGTCTTGCACGTCCAGCAGATATGGGTGCGGATGTTTGCCATATGAATCTTCATAAAACATTTGCAATTCCTCATGGTGGTGGTGGCCCTGGTGTTGGGCCGATTGGTGTAAAAGAGCATTTAAAGCCATTTTTACCTGGTCATGAACAGCATAAGACAACACATGCAGTTTCTGCAGCTCCTTATGGAAGTGCTTCTATTCTTGTTATTACGTGGATGTATATTCGAATGATGGGAGCAGATGGTTTGAAGTATGCAACACAAACAGCAATACTAAATGCCAATTATATTGCTGCACGTCTTTCAAAGGCTTATTCTATTCTTTATCGTGGTAAGCATGGTTATGTTGCTCATGAATGTATTGTTGATACACGTTTATTGAAAGAACAATATGGGATTAGTGTTGATGATATTGCAAAACGTTTAATAGACTATGGATTTCACGCACCAACTATGTCATTTCCAGTTCCCGGAACTTTGATGATTGAGCCAACAGAATCAGAACCAAAAGCAGAAATTGATCGTTTTTGTGATGCTTTATTATCTATCGCTGAGGAAGCTAAGCAAGTCGGTGAAGGTGTTTGGCCAAAAGAAGATAATCCACTAGTGAATGCACCACATACATTGGCAGATACTTTGGATGATCATTGGAAAAGGGCTTATTCACGACAAGAAGCTGCTTTTCCTAACCGCCATGTTGATCCAGCTAATAAATATTGGCCGCCTGTTTCACGCATTGATAATGTTGCTGGCGATAGATCATTAATCTGTTCTTGCCCACCATTAGTGTAATGTATTCAATATCATAAAATCCACTCATTTTATGTGGATTTTTAGAATTATTTATTAAATAACGAGTATTATCAAATTTTGTTGTGTTAAAAATTAGTTTTCCACTTATGTCATTGACTTATGAATTGGCTATTTTCTTTGTTTTTAAATACAAGTGTTTGAAAATTCTTATAAATTAAATTGAGAATTTACTGCCAATTTTATTGAATAAAAGAAAAGAAGAAGAATTCAAATACAAGTTAGATTCCCTCTATTCATTTAGTACATATTTGACACTGAAAATCTGATTATGTTGATTAAATTTGATTCTTGTAAAGATAGAGAATGAGTATAATCTTGTCTTTCCTAAAAAGGCTTGTATTAAGGTTACATCAGTGAGCTCCCTTTTTCTAAGTACTAATTTTCAGAAATTGATTTTATTAGTAGTTTTTTGATGGCTTAAATATAAATACGTTTACAACGAACACTAAGAGAAGAAAGAATTTCGTGAGGAACGGTATTTGCATCTATAGAAACATCTTCAATTGTTTGATGTTCTCCGATAAGCTCTACCCAGTCACCTCTTTTAGGTTTATTGTGTTCAAGGTCGGTTGCATCAACAATTATAGAATCCATAGAGATTCGTCCAACGATGGGGAGTTTGTATCCTTTGAAATAAACAGAACCTTTATTAGAAAGATTGCGCATCCATCCATCAGCATAACCGATAGAAATAGTTGTAAGAATACTTGGCCGGGGGGTAATAAAACTCCTTCCATAGCCGATTGGCATACCTTCTTCAACAAAGCGGCTTTGAATAACCTGAGCTTCAAGTTTTAAGACAGGTTTGATGGGTACTGGGTGTTTTCCATGGAGACTAACTCCATAAAGTGCAATGCCTGGACGAACAAGATCAAAATAAAAATCTGGACCAAGGAAAATTCCTCCAGAATTAGCAAGTGAAACTTTACACGCAGGTAATTGTGCAAGCATTTCTTTCATGGCGGTTAGTTGTGTATAATTAGATGAGTGTGCGAAATCATCTCCATTAGAAAGATGACTTATAATATATTTTATATCTGCTATTTCAAATAGGGTAGGGTGCTCGATAAGTTGTTGTAATTCTTTTTGATCGAGACCTAACCGATTCATATTGGTATCAATTTGAACGATTGCTGGGAATTTTTTACCCTTTTCTTGACAAAGTAGTTGCCAACTTTCAATTTCATGCCAAGAATTAAGAACAGGGACAATACCAGCTTGAGCTACAAGTTCTTCTGCAGTAGGTGGAAGCCCATTAAGAAGGGCAAGAGTAACATCAGGTGGTAAAATGGTTTTTAATTGAAGTGCTTCTTTAATTTGAGCGACAAAAAAAGTACGACAACCAGCCTGATAAAGTGCAGGAGCAACTTTTTCAACACCTATCCCATAAGCGTTAGCTTTTACGACAGCTGAACATTCTGTAGGAGCAACATGTTGAGCTAAAGCTGTGTAGTTAGCAACAATGGCACCAATATCAATAGTTACGACAACTGTATAAGGAAACGGTGTTTTTGTTTCATAATCAATAGATTTATTCATTGTAAAATCTTATCTGTGTCAATAATAAACACGAGGTCTTTTTTGAGTTGTTTCTTGTATAAACTCGTGCAGAGAATTCAGCTATTGTTTTTATTTTTGAAATTATCCCGAATTATATATAATAAAAATAATCTTTTGAAATAAAATGTTTAGCTTTGATATACTCAATGGAATATTATTCCCGATCTGTATTGTGGGATCACGTAATTCATACCATAATTAACAAACAAGCTATTTTTGGTTTAAATGCATGTTTTAGAAACAAATGATATTTCCTATGCGTTGTATGAATCTATAGAAAAAGTGAAAAGCATTCTCAAGTATTATAAAGCATGTGTATTGTTTATGGTGAATATTTAAATTGCTTTTGAAAGAAGAAATAGAAATTTTTGTTTTAAGGTTTAAGGCTGTCAGTTTTTCAAGATTAAGTTTTGACAACAAGTCATGCTTGTTATTGGTTGTGTGTTGACGCTAGCAATATGGTATAATTGAATTGATTCATTATAAAATGATTATTTGATAAAAGATTATTTGGTATAACAGACATCTGTTTCAGATGTTTTTATTTGATTAGTTTCAGTTCTAAAAGTGTTATTTTAATGCTTATATGTTTAAGAGAGATATTGGCAGATAGTTGTGCAACCATTATACCATTTACAAAATTTGAAATTCAATGTTCAATAAGGGTATAAGGAACAATTTTATGAGTGTATGTACCACCAATGTTCAATCAAACATCAGTAGTGTTGCACCAAACTTTCCGATTCCTGACAATGTATTTGCACTCACCGTTCAGGAGGTTTGCCATTATACAGATCATTTGTTTAAATTTCGTCTGAACCGGCCAGAAACTTTTCGTTTTCGCTCAGGCGAATTTGTTATGATTGGCTTACCAAATGCAGAAAAGCCAATTTATCGTGCGTATTCAATTGCCAGTCCATTTTGGGATGAGCAGTTAGAATTTTTTTCTATCAAAGTCCCAGGAGGACCATTGACCGAACATCTTCAAAAAATCAAAATTGGTGATACGGTTTTAATGCGTAAAAAGTCTACCGGAACATTGGTTCTTGATACTCTTATTCCTGGAAAGCGTCTTTATCTCCTTTCAACAGGTACAGGTGTTGCTCCTTTTGCAAGTCTTATTCGTGATCCCGAAACTTATGAGAAATTTTCTCAAGTTGTGCTTGTTCAAACAACCCGTGAGAAAAATGAGTTGACGTATGCAAAAGATCTGGTTGCATCTTTATACCAAGATCCCTTAATTGGTGAATATGCACAGCAGTTAAAATTTTATCCTATGACTACTCGCGAACCTTCAGAATATATGGGGCGCATTACTAATGTAATGGAGAGTGGTGCTTTTTTTGAAATGGCTGGCTTGCCCAAAATTAATTCTGATGAAGACCGTGTAATGATTTGTGGTTCAATGGCAATGCTGAAGGATTGTGCAGCAATGTGCGAATCTTTCGGACTTATTGAAGGGGCAAATAATGCACCGGCCACGTATGTTGTGGAACGTGCTTTTGTAGGGTAGAAAAGAAACTATATCACGCTATGCATTATGAACACAGCATTTTGAATTATATGAGCAACAATATTGGAATTTATTTTTAAATAAGAAGTGAAAGGCACTCTATTTTGAGTGTAAGGTAATTTTACTCTATGCAATAATATGATGAGTATAGTTTAATTTTAGCACAATATGTAAAAAGTAATATGAATAAGTCTTGAAACTGAAAGAAACGCGGGTTATTGCAAGAATATGGAAAAAAATTTTAAAGTTGCTGCTCTTTATTGTTTTGCAGATTTGAAACATTATCATCAATTACAAAAACCCTTGCAGGATTTATGCCAGGCAAATGGCATCAAAGGTACCTTGCTTTTAGCAAAAGAGGGTATTAATGGAACAGTTGCTGGTTCTTGTGCTGCAATTGAGGCGCTAGTCCATTTTATTACTGCACAGCCTGCTTTGCAGGAGCCAGAACTTAAATATTCATGGGCGTCAAAAATGCCTTTTCATCGTATGAAAGTGCGGTTAAAAAAAGAAATTGTTACAATGGGAGTAGAGGGTGTTAATCCGTTAGAAATTGTTGGCACTTATGTAGAGCCTGAAGATTGGAATGCCTTAATACAAGATGAAGAGACAATTTTAATTGATACACGCAATGATTATGAATATGCATTGGGTAGTTTTCAAGGAGCAATTGATCCTCGTATTAAAACGTTTCGTGAATTCCCTGAATGGATAGCTAAGCATGAAGGTGATTTGAAAAAGAAAAAGAAAATCGCCATGTTTTGCACAGGTGGTATACGGTGTGAAAAGTCAACAGCTTATGTGCGTGGGCTTGGTTATGATCAAGTTTATCATTTAAAAGGAGGTATTTTACGCTATTTAGAAACAATGCCAAAAGAAAAAAGCCTGTGGTGGGGTGAATGCTTTGTTTTTGATGAACGCGTTTCTGTGAGTCACGGTCTTGAAGAGTGTGGGCGTGAATTGTGCCGGGCTTGTCGCTATCCTCTTAATGCTGAAAGCAAGTTATCACCTCATTATGAAGAGGGTGTGTCGTGTGATGCTTGTTATAATACACGTAGTGACGCTGATAGACAGCGTTTTCGAGAACGTCATAAACAGTTCCAGTTATTAAAATCACGTGCAATGCATTCCTATCAAGAACGATGATGATTGGTTTTAAATATTCAAAGCTTTTGTTTTAAAAGGGCACTTTGAATAAAGGTTATTAGTTAGCCTATTATTGCGCGCAGAAGATAGGAATAAGCGGATTTACATTTTTAGACAAAGTGTATTTTTATCAATTATTTTTTTATCTAAAAATAAAAAAAATGATTGAAATAAATAAAAATTAGTCTTATACGCGACATTGCCCAAAGTCGCACGTGCCTGTGGGTGTCCGCCGGTTCTCAAATGGTGAGATTAACCGGTACGGTACCTGGAACTAACCACTCCAGTCATTCTTACGGCCAATCGAAAGAATGAGGACATCTTGAAGCAACGACGGTGCGGGCCTTTCTGGTGTCTTCCAGCTATTTAAAATGCTGGGATAACTATAGAGGCACACCTCATTGCCTTCAGTGCGGAAGTTTTTGTGCAACTCCAATCAAAAAGGCAGACAAAATAGAACAATGCGATTTTCGCGCTGTTCCTTCGTTGCATACAATGCTGATTTATCCTGATTATTTGAATAACTAGGATAAAAATAGTGGTTTGTGTGTATTTTGTCCTTTGGTTTAAAGGAAGGCTTTTGTCTTCCTTAAGGAGAATTGCAAATGACAACGCAACGTATTCGCGATTTTCTTTCAACACATCGCCCAAAAGGTCCATGTTTGATTGTTGACCTTGATGTTGTCCGTGAGAATTATTTAAATTTTGAAAAAGCTCTTCCTCAATCGCGTATTTTCTACGCGATTAAAGCGAATCCAGCACCTGAAATTTTAAGTTTGCTTGCTTCTTTAGGATCATCTTTTGATGCTGCTTCTGTAGCAGAAATTGAAATGGCTTTAGAGGCAGGAGCAACAGCTGAGCGTATTTCTTTTGGGAATACTATTAAAAAAGAACGTGATATTGCTTATGCACATACTCTTGGAATTTCCCTTTATGCAGTTGATTGCGTTGAAGAAGTGGAAAAAATTGCTCGTGCTGCACCAGGGGCTCGCGTTTTTTGCCGAATTCTTACCAATGGTGAGGGGGCAGAGTGGCCATTATCACGCAAATTTGGCTGTGTTCCCGATATGGCGGTTGATGTGCTACGCCGGGCACACCAATTAGGCTTGCAAGCATATGGTGTGTCTTTTCATGTGGGATCTCAGCAGACGCATTTAAATGCTTGGGATCACGCTTTATCAGATGTAGCTTTAGTTTTTGAGCGTTTGGAAAAAGAAGGTATTCAGTTGCAATTGGTTAATATGGGGGGAGGTTTTCCAGCACGTTATTTAAAAGAGGTTCCTACAACTCAAGTTTATGGTATAATGATTTTTGATTCATTAAAAAAACATTTTGGTAATCGTATCCCTGAAACGATTATTGAACCAGGGCGTGCAATAGTGGGCAATGCTGGTGTTATTCGTACAGAGGTTGTGTTGATATCCAAAAAAGCAGATAGCGATAATATTCGCTGGGTTTATCTTGATGTGGGGAAATTTAATGGCCTTGCAGAAACTATGGGCGAAGCTATTCGCTATCCTATTGAAACAATTCATGATGGTAAGGCAATGGAGCCTTGTATTTTAGCGGGTCCAACATGCGATTCAGCAGATGTCATGTATGAAAAAACACCTTATCTTCTTCCTTTATCTTTAACCATTGGTGATGAATTGTTAATTCACGGAACTGGCGCTTACACAACAACCTATGCATCTGTGGCATTTAATGGTTTTGAACCTTTACGATCTTACGTGATCTAAGCTTTTTTAAAATGTGTAATATTACTTTATAAAGCACACAATTGAAATGGCAAAGGAATAAGACTGTGCTATTTAGTAATCAACATACAAGGTTTTTCTCACACTTTACGATGTAAATTAGTGATTTGGAGAAATATTAGTAGATATCGATGTTTTTTTGAGGAAGGTGGTGCAAAAAGTTAAAATACTAAAAAGAATGGTCATTATAAAAAAGATATCACTAAAAGCCATGGTTTGTGCTTGTATGAGAACCATATTAAAAAGTTGGAGCAAAGAAAGACCGTGGGGATCAAAAGTAGCAGAGCTGAACTGCATGGTGAGCTTTGAAAGCATTTCTGTTGCTTGAATATTTCCATGCTGAATAGTTTCAGCTGTTCGTCCGTAATGAAGGTCAGTACGTTGCATCATAAGAGTGCTGATAATAGCAAGCCCCACTGCACCACCAAGATTTCGTGTTAGATTGAAAAGACCAGAGGCATTTTTCATTCGTTCTGGTGGTAATGATCCAAAGGCAATATTATTAATAGGAACCATACACAACATAACTGAAATACCGCGAAAAATTTGCGGCCAAAAAAGCTCCCAGAAATCCCAATCATCTGTGATGGAAGTGGCCAACCAGGTTCCCCACGCAAAGCTTGCAAGCCCTATAGCTATCATAAGACGTGCGTCCATTCGTGCAGAAAGGAATCCCGCAAGAGGAGCGGTCAAAAACATAGCTAAACCTGAAATAAAAACTGCATTTCCAATCATGAGGGCATCATAGTGACGGATTTGACTTAAATAGACAGGATAAAGATAGGTAAGGCCATAAAGACCTATCCCAAGCGTAAAAGAAAACATTGCTGCAATCGAGAAATTGCGATTGGAAAAAGCAGTGAGGTCAACAATTGGTTCTTTTACAGTAAAGGCACGCCAGAAAAATATGCCAGCAGATAAGAGCATGATAATAAAAAAATTAAAGATCAAATTATCATTAAACCAATCATGGCGTGCACCTTCTTCCAAAACATATTCTAAAGATCCTAAGAAGATTGCCATAGAGATAAGGCCCCACCAATCAAATTTAGCGAATAAGGACAAATCAGCTTTATCAAAATCAATTAATTTCCAAGCTATAATTGAGATGATGATTCCAAAAGGCACATTAATAAGAAAAAGCCAATGCCACGATAAGGTATGACTGAGATAACCACCTACTGTGGGGCCAATGGTGGGTGCTAGTGTTGCTACTAGTCCAACGATAGGCGAAACAATTGGGCGTTTAGAGGGAGGAAAAATTGTATAAGAAGCAACAAAAACACTAGGAATGATACCCCCTCCAATAAAGCCTTGGAGTACTCGATAAAATATCATTTGTTCAATGGATGTTGCTGTGGCACAAAGAATAGATGAGATAGTAAATCCGACAGTTGATAAACTAAATAAAATACGTGTTGAAAGTAAACGCCCTAAAAAGCCGGAAAGAGGTAACATAATAACTTCTGCTATAAGATAGGAAGTTTGAATCCATGAAATTTCATCAGGACTGGCTGATAAACCAGCTTGAATTTCAGCCAAAGATGAAGAAACAATTTGAATATCTAAAATAGCCATGAACATACCAAAAGTCATAGCAATGAATGCTATAATTTTACGCATTTCTGTACGATTTTGAGAAGAAATAGGTATGGATGTTGGGTTTTTCATGAATAAATCATTTATTTTGTTATAAAGGACTTTTATCTTGAGGCCTTGTACGTGTATCGATTTTTACTAAAACACTCATTCCTGCTCGGATACGCCCGCTTTTTAATGCATCATCGGGGATGGAAATGCGCACTGGAATACGCTGGGTAATTTTAGTGAAATTACCTGTGGCATTTTGTGGTGGTAAGAGAGAAAAAATAGCTCCCGTTGCAGGTGAAATAGAAAGAACTTTGCCTTTAAAAACCTCATTTTTAAAAGCATCAACAGAAATATAAGCAGTTTGTCCATTGTAAATATTTTTCAATTGCGTTTCTTTATAATTTGCTTCAATATATAGTGTATGGATGGGTACTAATGCAGCAAGGCGTTGACCGTTGACAACAAAATCACCTGTTTTTGCTGTTAAATTTCCAATAACTCCATTAAATGGGGCACGCAAAATAGTTGAATCAAGATCGCGTTTTGCTTTATCGCGCATAAGCTCAAGACTTTTTGTCTCACTTTCAATTTCATTTCGTTGAGCTTCTAACACTCGAATATTAGCCTGCGCTGCAGCTATTTGTGCATCTGTACGAGCAACATTGGCAATAGCTTGTTCATAGGCTGATTTTGCATTGTCAAAATTAGATTGAGAAACATAATGATCAGCTTTAAGTTCTGTAGTACGCTGTAAAGTTAGTTGTGCATTAGTTGCTATGGCAGAGGCAGCAGTTTTTTGTGCTTGAGCGTCATCTAGAGCACTACGGGCAGCTATAATTTGTGCATCAATGCGTGCAAGGGTTTTTTGTTGTGTGTCAAGACGAGCTTTTGTCTGCTCCAAGCTGATTTGATAATCACCACTTTCTAATCGAAATAAAATATCGTCTTTTTTTACAGCTTGATTGGCTTTAATAGCAATTTCTTCGATATATCCATTTAATTTAGGGGCAATAGCCGCTATATCCCCTTGTACATAAGCATCATCAGTTGTAAGTATATAACGCCAATGTGTTAGCCATTTATAGCTAATCCAAAGCATAAGAAGCATAAGAACAATAAAAAAAGCACTGATTATTTTCTTTTTTTTCAT